>NZ_JBQQCB010000007.1:0-259746 GCF_052246675.1 Nonomuraea sp. KM90
TGTTCGACGCCGGCATCCTCGACCCGGCCAAGGTGACGCGCTCCGCGCTGCAGAACGCCGCCTCCATCGCGGCGCTCTTCCTCACCACCGAGGCCGTCATCGCCGAGAAGCCCGAGAAGACCCCCGCTGCTCCGGCCATGCCGGGCGGCGGCGACATGGACTTCTAGGTCTTTTCTCGTCGCTGGTACGAAGGGCGGCCCGGATTTTTCCGGGCCGCTCTTGTTTTTGTTTATCTGCCATTACGTTTCACAATTGATCGACTACTTGGAGTGAGGAAAGGTGGTGGCCACACTCGCCTCAACGAAGGAGTAGAGGATGCTTTCCCGCAGCAAGCGTATTTTCGGCATCGCCGTCCTGACCCTGGCCGCCGCCACCGCCACGGTGGCCCCGGCGCACGCCGACGAGGTTTACGAGGCCGACTTCAGCCTCCTGCGCCAGCTTCAGGGGCCGCTGTGCCTGCCGAACACGACCACGGGGATCGGGCTCCTCGACACGCTGCTGCCGCAGCTCATGGCGTGCACGTCGGGCGCCGTGGTGGTCGAGTGACAGCGGGGGCCCGAGCGCGGACTCCCGGCGGTCCCTGACCCACCGGCTCGTCCGGTCCCGTGCCTGTGGTGCCGCGGCCAACCTTGATCGCCACACGGCCGCGGCCCCACGGTGAAGCGCCCCGCCCATCGCGGCGGGGCGCTTCGATGCCCAGGTGCCCCCTCGGCGGCCTCCACGCCCGCACACGCCTTGCCCGGTGCGGGGGATGCACGCCGGGGCCGGCTGCCCACAGCGCGGGGCTGCACGCCGGGCCGGCGCCTTGCACAATGCGGGGCCGCACGCCGAAGCCGGCGCCTTGCTCAGTGCGGGGCCGGACGCCGGGGCCGGCGCCTTGCGCGGTGTGAGGTCGTGCGCCCGCCCCGCGCCGTTCGCAGCGCGAGGTCACACGCCTGGTCGGCGCCG
Organism: Nonomuraea sp. KM90; assembly: GCF_052246675.1. Taxonomy (NCBI): domain Bacteria; kingdom Bacillati; phylum Actinomycetota; class Actinomycetes; order Streptosporangiales; family Streptosporangiaceae; genus Nonomuraea; species Nonomuraea sp. KM90. The sequence goes on from NZ_JBQQCB010000007.1 coordinate 949, forward strand.
TCCGCAGCGCGGGGCCGTCCGCCTGGCCCGCGTTCGGCGCGGCGCCGGGGCGGTGCGGGTCTGCGTCGAGCGCAGCGCGGGGCCGCCCGCCCCGTTGGGAAAGGTGGTGCCGCCGACCGGCTCGGGGGCGGTCGGCGGCGGGTGGGGTCAGACGCCGTAGTGGGCGATGACGTGGCCGCGGGCCAGGGTGTTGGCGGTGATGTTGAAGCCCACCACCGCCGGGCTGGCGTCGCTGTCCACCCCGAGCGAGTCCACCCCCAGCGCGTGCACCGTGAACACGTACCGGTGCGGGTCGCCGGGAGGCGGGGCCGCGCCGCCGTACGCCTTGAGGCCGTAGTCGTTGCGGGCGTGCGTCGCCCCCTCCGGCAGGCCCTTGAAGTCAGGGGCCGTGCCCGCGCCCGTGGGGAGCTCCGTCACCGAGGCCGGCAGGTCGAACAGGACCCAGTGCCAGAAGCCGCTGCCCGTGGGCGCGTCGGGGTCGTAGCAGGTGACGGCGTAGCCGCGAGTGCCCTCCGGGGCGCCGGACCAGCGCAGGTGGGGGGACAGGTTGCCCCCCGTCATGCCCCAGTCGTTGAAGACGTGGAGGTCGTCGAGCCTGGCACCGTCCTGGAGGTCGTCGCTTCCGACCACGAGCGCGGGGGCCGACGGCAGGTGTTCATGGGGAAGGGGTGCGGGCACGGCATCCTCCTAGGTTGAGAGCTGCTTGCCCAGCCATCCTAGAAGCGGCCGCGCCCGTCGCCCCTCAGGCCGCCAGCTGTACCGGGAGCGCCTTGTCGTGCAGCACCGTCAGGGACGTGACCGCCCGGGTCAGTACGACGTACAGCCGGGCCAGGCCCCGGGGCTCGGCCTCGACGATGTCGGCGGGCTCGACCACGATGACGTGGTCGTACTCCAGGCCCTTGGCCAGGGTGGCGGGGACGATCAGGAGGCGGTGTTCCTCGGCGGAGTCGGGGTCGAGCACGGCGTGGGGGAGACTCGCCAGCGAACGGGAGGCCTCGGCCACCAGCGCGTCGGGGACGATGACGCCGATCGAGCCCTCCTTGGCCAGCGCCTCCTGGGCGGCCTGCGCGATCGAGCCGCCCGGGCGGACCGTGAGCGAGCCGAGACCGGGGCGCAGCGAGCGCGGCGCGGCCAGGTCGGGCGCGATGGACGGGAGCAGCCGGGCCGCGTAGTCGAGGACCTCACGTGGCACGCGGAAGCCGAGCGTCAGCTCCGTCACCTCGCCCTCGCGCTGACCCAGGTGGTCGAGCACCGACTCCCACGAGCTGGTCGACCACGGCGTCGTGCCCTGGGCCAGGTCGCCCAGCACGGTGGCCGAGCCGTTGCGGCAGCGCCGGCCGAGCGCCCTTAGCTGCATCTCGGAGAGGTCCTGGGCCTCGTCCACCACGAGGTGGCCCAGCGACGGCGTGCGCTCCATGTGGTCGCGGAGCTCGTCGAGGAGCGCGGCGTCCGCGGCGGACCACTTCGCGGACTTCCAGCTCCGGTACGGCTTCCGCCAAATCAGCATTTCCTGCTCGTCAGGCGACAAATCGGATTTGGCGGCGCGGGCCAGGAACTCTGGGTCGGACAGGAGCCGGTGCAGGACCTGTTCGGGCGCCAGCTTGGGCCACACCGCGTCCACGAGCTGCTTGACCGGCTTCGACCTGGCCACCGCGTCCTGCACCCGGTCGTCGGGCGACTCGCCGCGCTGCTCCATCCTGACCAGCACCATGTGGGCCAGCCGCTGCGCCAGCGCCGCCCGCCCGGGGTTGTACCGCGTGGTGCCGCGCAGGGAGGCCACGATCTCGCGCACCTCGTAGTCGGCCACCCGGTGGCGGTAGGCGCCCTTCGTGAACACCAGGCCCTCTTCGGGCTTCACGATGTGCAGCCAGAGCGCGCGTTCGAGCACCGCCGCCATCCTGGCGTCGCCCTTCACCGCCGCCACGAGCGGGTCCTCCGGCGCGGTGTGCTCGCCGAGCAGCCCGGCCACGGTGGTCTGGTCGACCTTGACCTCGCCGAGCGCGGGCAGCACCGAGGAGATGTAGGACAGGAAGGCCCGGTTGGGCCCGACGATCATGACGCCGGACCTGGCCAGCCGCTCGCGGTGGGTGTAGAGGAGGTAGGCGGCGCGGTGCAGGCCGACGGCGGTCTTCCCGGTGCCCGGGGCGCCCTGCACGCACACGGTCTGGGCCAGCGTGGCGCGGACGATCTCGTCCTGGTCGGGCTGGATGGTGGCCACGATGTCGCGCATGGGGCCGGTGCGCGGGCGTTCGATCTCGTCGGTGAGGATCTTCGAGGGGCCGAGCTCGACGCCCTCGCCGAGCGGCTCGTCCTCGAACGCGGTGAGGTGGCCGCCGTGGTAGCCGAAGCGGCGCCGGCGTACGACGCCCATCGGGTCGGCCGGGCTGGCCTGGTAGAACGCCTGGGACACCGGCGCGCGCCAGTCGATGACCAGCGGCTTGCTGCCGCCGTCGTGGACGTGGCGGCGGCCGACGTAGATCGTGCCGGGCAGGTCGTCGCCGGCGGCGCGGTCGAGCCGGCCGAAGAACAGCGGCGTGTCCGGATGGTCGGCCAGCGCGGCCACGCGCTGGTCGAGCAGGGACTGGAGGACCTGCTGCGACACCCAGTCGCCCGCCGCGTCCGCGGACAGGGATTGGGCGTGCGCGCGCATGGCCTTGAGCGCGGCCCTGGACTCGGCCAGGTGCGCCTGCTCGGCGGCGAGTACGTCCGTGGGCATCTCGGGGGGTATGTCGGGCGCCAGCTGGTGTGCGGGCATGCGGAAGCGCCTCCCTGGTTCGTTACGGAGGTGGTCAAGGCAGCGAATCGGCCAGTCTAATAGCGCCTCGCGCGAGCTTCCAAAGCATTTACCGGGGTACGGTCAGGAGGTGGTGCGGGTCCAACTCCGTTTCTCGCCGATCATCCCCACGATCGCGAGCTTCCTGCTCGCCGCGCTGTGGGGGTTGTCGGTGTTCGCCGGGTGGGGGCTGGAGGCCTTCTGCGCCGGTGGCGAGGCCACCTCGGCGTGCTCCCGGCGCCTGAGCACGGTCTCCACCGTGTCGGGGCTGTTCGCCGCGCTCGCCGCCAGCTGCACGGCGGCCGCCTGGCTGCTCCCGTGGTCGAGGAACGATTCGCGGGCGTTCACCCGTCTGATGGGCGCCGGGGTGCTGGCCTGGGTCGCGGCCGAGGGCGTGCTGTTCCTCGGAGGGCTACTGGTGCGATAGGCCGCAAGCTCCAATGAACCTGTGAATACCGAAAAAATCGGGCATATCAGGTGGCTTTGCCGGATCATGAGGGTATGTCGCAGGCGGCGTGATAGTACGCAGGTGAGGGGGGTGGTTCGAATGTCGTCGGCCCGCGGAGTCTCGTGGACGTGACACCACGCTGAATGCCTGGCCGCTCGGGCGAGCGGCCGGGCATCACAACCTCACACCCCGCCCATCACGTCGTCGGCGTCGATGATCTGGTACGCGTATCCCTGCTCGGCCAGGAACCGCTGCCGGTGCGCCGCGAACTCCTGGTCCACCGTGTCCCTGCTGACCACCGTGTAGAACCGCGCGCCCCCGCCGTCGGCCTTGGGCCGCAGCACCCGCCCGAGCCGCTGGGCCTCCTCCTGACGCGAGCCGAACGTGCCCGACACCTGGATCGCGATGGCCGCCTCCGGCAGGTCGATGGAGAAGTTGGCCACCTTCGACACCACCAGCACCTGGATCTCCTTGTCACGGAACGCCTGGTAGAGGCGCTCGCGCTCCTTGACCCGGGTCTCGCCCTTGATGACCGGCGCGTTGAGGTGCTCGCCGAGCTCGTCGAGCTGGTCGATGTACTGGCCGATGACCAGCACCTGCTCGCCCAGGTGGCGCCGGACCAGCGCCTCGGTGACCTTGGTCTTGGACGGCGTGGTGGCGCAGAAGCGGTAGCGCTCCTCGGACTCGGCCATCGCGTACGCCAGCCGCTCCTCGTCCGTCAGCGTCACGCGTACTTCGACGCAGTCGGCCGGGGCGATCCAGCCCTGGTTCTCCATCTCCTTCCAGGGCGCGTCGTAGCGCTTGGGACCGATCAGCGAGAACACGTCGCCCTCGCGGCCGTCCTCGCGCACCAGCGTCGCGGTCAGCCCGACGCGCCTGCGGGCCTGCAGGTCGGCGGTCATCCGGAAGATCGGCGCGGGCAGCAGGTGCACCTCGTCGTAGACGATGAGGCCCCAGTCGCGGGCGTCGAAGAGCTCCAGATGGCTGTAGACGCCTTTGCGCCGGGTGGTCATCACCTGGTAGGTGGCGATGGTGACGGGGCGGATCTCCTTCTTCGTGCCGGAGTATTCGCCGATCTCGTCCTCGGTCAGCGACGTGCGCTTGAGCAGCTCGGTCTTCCACTGGTGGGCCGAGACCGTGTTCGTGACCATGATGAGCGTGGTGGCCTCGGCGTGGGCCATGGCGGCCGCGCCGACGATGGTCTTGCCCGCGCCGCAGGGCAGCACGACCACGCCGGAGCCGCCGTTCCAGAACGCCTCGGCCGCCTCGCGCTGGTAGGGCCGCAGCTCCCAGCCGTCCTGCAGCAGCTTGATCGGGTGCTGCTCGCCGTCGACGTAGCCCGCCAGGTCTTCGGCCGGCCAGCCCAGCTTGAGCAGGGCCTGCTTGACGTTGCCCCGGTCGCTCGGGTGCACGGCGACCGAGTCGGCGCCGATCCGATCGCCCAGCATCGGCTGGATCTTCTTGGAGCGCAGCACCTCTTCGAGCACGGCCCGGTCGGTGGAGGTCAGCGTGAGGCCGTGGACGGGGTCCTTCTCCAGCCGCAGCCGCCCGTATCGCGCCATGGTCTCGGCGACGTCGACCAGCAGCGCGTGCGGCACCGGGTAGCGGCTGTAGCCGATGAGCGCGTCGATGACCTGCTCGGCGTCGTGGCCGGCGGCGCGGGCGTTCCACAGCGCCAGCGGGGTGACGCGGTAGGTGTGCACGTGTTCTGGAGCGCGCTCGAGCTCGGCGAACGGCGCGATCGCCTTACGGCAGGCGTCGGCCCGCTCGTGGTCGACCTCGAGCAGCAGCGTCTTGTCCGACTGGACGATCAGCGGTCCATCGCTCACTGGCATATCTCCGTGGGGTTCAGACGGGGGCCTGGCGCAACAGGACCATCGTCTCCTGATCCCGGCTCCCCCGCTCCGAGTCTCCAACAACGGGCGGGCCAGGATTAGTCCTCAGGACCGTCTGCTCAGTCGTCGAAGGCGCCGTTGATGCCCAGGAGGATGAAGCCGCCGATGCCCAGCACGAAGCCCAGCCCGAACAGGACCCAGCTCCAGATGACCATGGTGCGGGCGGTCTGCGGCTGCGTGCGCGCCCTGCCGAGCGCGAGGCCGGCCAGGATCGCGCCGGGGATGCCGAGGACGTTGCAGCACGAGACGACCGCGAGGAGGTTGAGCACGAGCGAGACGATGGCGTTGGCGTTGGGGCCCTCGTCGCGGCGGGGCGGGGGATAGCCGTAGCCATAGCCGTATTGCGGGGGTGGCTGCTCACCGTAGGGGGCGCCATAAGGCTGGTACGGATACCCCGACGGATCTTCCTGACTCATGTTCACCTCCAGACACGTCAACACTTATCACGGAATTGAGACGCGCCTGACCCGGTGCACGAGATCACCCTAGATCCCCGGAGGGCTCAGCCGAGCCGCTCCCGCAACGCCTTGCGGTCGAGCTTGAGCACGCTCGTCACCGGCACGGAGTCGACGAAGCGCACCTCGCGCGGATATTTCACCCGGCCCACCCGATCGCGCGCCCACTCGATCAGCTCCTCGGCCGTCACCTCCGCGCCGGCCCTGAGCTGCACGAACGCCACGACCTCCTCCCCGAGACGGGGATCGGGGCGGCCCACGACGCCCGACATCACGACGTCGGGATGCCGGTTGAGCGCGTCCTCGACGTCACGCGGGAACACGTTGAAGCCGCCGCGGATGATCAGGTCCTTCTTCCGGTCCACGATGTAGAGGTAGCCGTCGTCGTCCACGCACCCGATGTCCCCGGTCCGCAGCTCGCCGTCGACCAGCGCCGTGCCCTCGGGATCGGCCCCATGCTCGCCCCAGTAGCCGAGCATCAGCGAATCACCCGAGACGCAGATCTCGCCGACGTCCCCGATCTCCATCGCCTCGCCGTCGCCGTCGCGGATGGTGATCGAGTAGCCGGCCAGGGGCAGGCCGACGCTGCCGGTCCGCCGCCTGCCCGGCGGGTTGAAGGTGGTGACCGCGCTGGTCTCGGTCAGGCCGTAGCCCTCCAGGATCTGCACGCCGGGCATCCGGCGCTCGAACTCCGCCAGCACGTCCCGGCCGAGCGGCGCCGCGCCGCAGGTGAGGTAGGCCAGGTCGGGCAGGGGGTGCGCCTCCAGCGGCTCGGCGAGCAGGAGCTGGAGCATGGCGGGCACCACGGTGCCGTACTGGACGCGCTGCTCGGCGGCCAGCTGGAGGAACGCCTTCGGGTCGAACCAGCGCATCAGGACGGCCTGCTGCGGCTCGGTCGCGTGCATGGAGGCGACCGAGATGATCAGCCCGTACGCGTGCGACAGCGGCACGGGCACCAGCGCGCGGTTCTTCCCCTCCTGGTGGGACAGCTCGAAGGCGTCCTTGGCCACCTTCGACAGGCCGCGGTGGCTCAGCATGACGCCCTTAGCCTTGCCGGTGGTGCCGCCGGTGTACATGAGCGCGGCCAGGTCGCCGGGGTCCCTGGTCACGGGGCCGCGTTCGGCTGCCCGTTCGAGCTCGGCCGTGTCCACATATATCGGGATATCGACGCCGGCGGCCCGTACGTTGTCCGCCAGCTCCGGCGAGGCGACGATCGCGGCGGCGCCGCTGTCGAGCAGGATGTGCCGCAGCTCCTCCGGCCCCACCAGGAACACCACCGGCGTCACCACCGCTCCCGCGGCCCACAACGCCTGGTAGATGAGCGGCACCTCGGGCGAGTTCGCCATCATGACGGCCACCCGGTCGCCGGGCCGGATCCCCGCCTCCGCGAACCCGCCGGACATCCTGCGCGCCCGCTCGGCGAGCGCGTGACTGCGGTGCCAGGCGCCTTCGTAGAACATCGAGTCGTAGTCGTCGAAACGGCTCCATGACTCCTCGGCCAGCCGGCCCAGCGTTTGCTCCGTCACATGCCCAACCTGATCCGTGCGGGGTTGTGCAGTCAAGACCGGAGGTGCTGCGGCCGGTCTTGACTAGTCATTGTGGACGGGGTTCTAGTAGCCCGTAAATAGGCATAAATCTTCCTCTGTCGCCATTCGTGTTTTCTTGTTGCCCTAGATCGTGTAATGGTGGGATATCTAAGGGCCGTGGGGTCCCGCAGACAGCCGCGGAGGGTGTGATCGATATGTCGCTATCAGGCATCAGGCCAGGCCAGCGCGATGTCGTGACACTCGGTAATCCCTCCGTGTAAAAGGAAGAAACTCGTTGGCCGGCGATATTTTCTGTAGAAAACTTTCGAGTTGATCCCGAGGTGACTTCGTGACCGAAACGCCTGAACCGGGCGAGATCGACCTCGACAACATAACGCTCACAGGGAGCCTCATAGCTGTCAGCGACCATCTGCGGACCGTGGCCGGTCCGGTCACCAGAGAGCTCAACAGGCGGGAGGCCGACGCCCTGCTGCGCTCGTACCTGGAGCCGGGCTGCTTCCCCGAGGCGGTGCGCCGGCTGAGCATGCGTCACCTGCTCGTGCTCGTGGGCGCGGAGGAGAGCGGCCGGCGCTCTGGCGCGCTCGCCCTGCTGTCGCGCATGTCGCTGGCCGAGGGCACGATCACCGTGCTGTCCCCGGCCGCCTCCGCGGGCGAGCTGCTGTCGGGCACCGAGTACGAGCCGGGCCGGGCGTACCTGCTGCACGACTGGATCGTGGCCAGCACCGACCGCACCGAGCTGGTCAACCTGGCCCGCAAGCTGGCCGAGCTCGGCTCCTACCTGGTCGTCACCAGGAGCGGCGCCCCCTCCCAGGCGGTCGAGGTGGAGCACCCGTGGAGCGCCCCCGAGCCGGGCGAGCTGTTCGACCTGTGCCTGAGCACGTTCGACCTGCGCGCGGGGCTGAGCCCCGAGGCGCTGGCCCGGGCCAGGGCCCTGGCGCTGACCCTCCCGACGCCCGCCGAGGTCGTACGCCTGGCCGCGCGCCTGGCTCGGGGCGGCGAGCCGGACGGCGAGGAGGTGGCGGCCTGGTTCGACACCAAGCCGCCCATGCGCGAGGTGCTCGCCGTGGCGGCGCTGGCGTTCGCGCACCGGCTGGCCGAGCCCGCCTTCGACCGGCAGCTCGCCAGGCTCGAACAGCTCTGCCACGAGATCGGCCGCCGCCCGGTCACCGGCCCCCTGATCGGCGCCGAGAGCGGGCTGGTCGGGTTCCGCGCGGCGCACCAGCGCGGGCGGGTGCTGGCCGAGCTGGCCGGCCGCTACGGGTTCTCGCTGTGGCAGCCGCTGCGCGAATGGGTGCTGTCGCTGCCCGGCCAGGGGCCGGCAGTCCAGGTACGGGCCGCGCAGGGCGTGGCGCTGCTGGCCGGGCACTCGCCGAAGGAGGTCCGGCAGGAGCTCATCGAGGTCTGGGCACGGGGCAGCGCGGCCGAGCGGGTGGCGGCGGCCAACGTCCTGTCGTACATGTGCGCCGACGACACCCTCGCCCCCGAGGCGCTCAGGCTCGCGCTGGGCTGGGCGGCGGACCCCGGCGACGTCAGGGCGACGACGGCGGCCGTGGCGCTGGGCGGCGGGCTGGCGGTCCGCTATCCCGCCGACTCCGCCCGGCTGCTGCGGCGGCTGGAGGCCGCCGGCGGGCCCGCCGCGGCGGTGGCCGGGCAGTCGCTGGAGCTGCTGCTCAGAGACCCGCCACGCCGGTGATGCGGTGCAGCGCGAAGCGGTGCACGGCGGCCCTGGTCTCGTCGTACGCGGTCAGGTAGCCGCCCTCCATCCGGGCCGGCTCCAGGATGCGTGAGGTCGCGTTGCCCTGCGAGTCGAGATAGCCGATCCAGACCCGCACCCCCTGCTTGATGGCCTCTTGCAGGGCCGAGATCGTGGCCGTGGCGGGCCCGCGCGGCACCTGGCCGCCGGGGGCGTCCACCGGCTCGCGCCGCGCCAGGTGCGCCGCGTCGCCGGCCCGCAGCGCGCGGACGGCCGCCGTGGCCACCTCGGGGTCCAGGCCGTTGGGCGAGGCCACGGCGCGGGCCGGCGCCAGCGCCTCGGTGCGGCGGCTCTCCAGCTGGGAGATGATCACGTCGCCGTCGAGCGACTCGGCGACCGGGGCGTACCCCATGGCCCGCAGCGAGTCGACCAGCGCCGCCCTGGACGAGCGGGAGGCGATGACGGTCGGCGCCAGCCGCCGCAGCCGCAGCGCGGCGGAGCGGCGGTCGGCGGTGATCTGGTCGAGCAGCGCGGGGTCGTCGCAGCGGATGTACGCGCCGGCGGTGCCCACCCGGATGCGCCCGTGCCGCCGGGCCACGTCGGTCACCAGGTAGGACAGCGCCTGCGGCACCGGCGTGGCGGAGTGGCGGGCCAGCATCGCGACCAGCTCCTCGCCACCGTGCCCGGCGTCGAGCGCGCGCCTGATCGAGCCCTCGCTGAACCGGTAGACCGTGGCCCCGCCCTTCGACTCCACGTCGGCGGTGAGCGTCATCCAGCGGTTGAGCTCGCTCGTGAGCGGGCCCGGCGCGACGGCGGTGAGGTCGGCCTGGAGCAGCACGTGATCGACCGGCTCCGGCAGCAGCGGCGCGAGCACCTTGGCCGCGTCACCGCCCTCGATCAGGGCCCGCCCGTGCACCGAGAGCGCGCCCAGCCCCGTCACGCCGACCTGCTCGGCCTCCCGCAGCGCGAAATCGGTGAGCTGCTCGCGCAGCGGCCCCCGGCGGCGCGGCTGCTCCCACGCCAGCCGCGCCAGCACGGAGTCGCGGTCGGGGGCCAGCCCGGGAGCCGCCGCCAGCACGCCCAGCGTGGCCGCCCTGACCCCGGGCGCGGAGGAGCGGCGCAGGTCGGTGTGCAGGGCGTTGAGCGGCCTGTCGCGCTCGTCGCGATCGCCGACCAGGCCGGGCACCCGGTCCATGTGCAGCCACGTGGCCGCCAGGGTCACCCACCGGTCGGCGGTGCCCCTGACCCGCCACAGGTCGTAGCCGGAGGTCGGCAGCCACTCGCCGTCGACGCCGCCGCCGGCCGCGACCAGCCCGGTCGCGTGCGCGACCTCGACCACCAGCGCCGCCACCCACTCCGGCAGGTCCAGCTCGCCCGCGGCCCGCTTCAGGTCGCGCACGCCCAGCCCGCCGGTACGCAGCACGCCCGGCGGCTCGATGCTCCACCGCTCGCACAGCTCCTCGACGGCCCTGACGAACGAGAACGCCTGCCCGGCCGCCGTCCGGTCGGCCAGCGCCCGGTCGCGCGCCGCCCCGTGCAGCGGCGGCGGCACCGCCAGCAGGTCGCGGTGCACGCGGCCGCCGCGCAGGAAGAGGCCCACCTCGCGGGGCAGCGTCACGCTCTCCTCGCCCGTGGCCGCCAGCAGGCCGCGCGCGAGCAGCTCCTCGATGGGGGAGCGGGCCGTGGCCACGCTCACTTCGCGCCTGGCGTTGGGCACGCGGCCCGTCGGCGGGCCCCAGACGAGCTGGTCGAGCGCGCCCCTGGCCTCCGGCGAGACGGACTCGACGAGCGCGGCGGGCGCCGCCAGCGCGGCCGCCAGCCGCTCCTTGCCCGTGCCGGCCGTGCCGGGGGCGACGTCGTCGGCCATCTCGTCGAGCTGCTCGGGCGCGTGGTGCCGGAACGCGTCCACGGCCCGCGGCCCCAGCCCGGCCGGGTCGTCGAGCACCTTGCGCACACCCGGGCCCAGCTCCAGCGCGTCGTCGGGCCCGTAGACCAGCGCCAGGTCGCACAGCCGGTCGAGCGCGGTGGACAGCGCGGGCTCCGGGTCGGCGCCACCGGTCGCGGGCGGGTCGTCCTCGTCGCCGGTCGCCAGCGCGTTCTCCGGGTCGGCGGCGGCCAGCGCCGCGCCGACGAGGTCGCGCAGGGCGTCCTTCGACACCGGCCCGTCCTGCACCGCCAGCGTCTCGACAACGGCCAGCGTGAACCGGTCGAGCCTGTCCAGCACCCTGCCGATCGCCGAAGGGCTGCCGGCTCGCGAGGCGAGACCCTCCAGATGCGCGGGCACCGGAGTGATCAACTCGGGACGCGCGGAGACGAGCGCCCGCAGCTGTTCGTCGGTGCGCCCCCTGATCCACTCCGTGAACTCCATCGTTGCCATGGTATGTCCCCCCTGATTGGGGCAGCATTGCTAGGCGTGATAGAGCGTGCGGACCAGCTCGTCCTGAACTACGTCTCGAAGGCGGCCGACGCCGCCCACGGCGTGCTCCGGGCCGACCAGCGGCTGGATTTCGCCAAGCGGCTGCGGGCCAGGATCGAGGTCGAGCGGGGCGGCAGCCAGAACGCGCGCGACGTGGCGAAGGTGTTGGCGCGGTTCGGCGATCCGGCCGCCCTCGTCGAGCGCGAGGCCCGCAGGCTGGCCGAGGCGGGCGTCGCGACGAAGCGTGCCGCCGCCGATTCCGCCGGTGTCGCCGCCAGCGGCGTGTCGCAGGCGGACGGAGGGCCGGCACCGACACCGGGCTCGGGGTCGACGCTGCGTTTCCCCTCCGTCGTGGACGACCACGACGAGCCGCCCGGCGTGCGCGCCTACCGCAGGATCGCCCAGGAGCGGCTGGAGAAGCAGGGGCAGGGCCGGGGGCTGCCGTTCGCGGGGCTCCGCCGGGCGGCCATGTCCAGCGCCAACCCGATGGCCACCGGCGGCCGGGACGCCAGGACCATCGTCAAGGAGCATCCGCGCGAGACGGCGGCGATGGTGATCCTGATCGTGGCGGCGCTGCTGGTGCCGTTCCGGCTGCCGCCGCTGGCGATCTTCCAGGTGCCGGTGGTGGTGTGGGCGGCGGGCGGCGCGCTGGTGCTGTTCAGCGAGAGCTGGAGCCTGCGCGACAAGTTTCTCGGGATCGGCGCGCCGCTGCTGGGCTATTCGGTGGGCGGGGTGCTCGTCGGCGGCCTGCGGGTGGGGATCGAGGCCGGGCTGCAGGCGTTCGTCACGCAGTTCTTCGACGTCAGCGGCACGATGTTCATGATCGGTACGGGTCTGGGCGTGGTGTGGCTGGCCTACCGGCTGTTCGACGTCAGCTGACCGGCGCGGGGCTGGGGAGCAGGCCGACCGCCAGGCGTACCCAGGCGGTGACGAACTGGTCCTTCTCCGCGTGTCCCGGCAGCTCGCCCACGGTCTCCTGGAACAGCCGGTAGTGCACGACCGAGCCCCCGAGGACGGCGGCGATGCCCGTCCAGTCGAGCTTGGCGTCGCGATATTCCGGCTGGGCCTGGAACCAGGTCACGATGGCGTCGAACATGGGCTGCAGCAACCCCTCGCGGACGACCGCGACGAGCTCGGGGAACTGGCTCAGGTCGCGGAAGAACACGCGGGTCAGCTCGGACTCCTCGCGCACCTTCGCCAGCCCCGCGCGGCACACGTGGGACAGGCGCTCCTCCAGGTCCACCGAGGCTTCCATGGTGCTCAGCTCGGCCAGGCTGCCGGCCACCTGGCTCCGCGTACGCGCCGCGTGCTCGTTGATCGCCGCGGCGAGCACCTCGTACTTGGACTTGAAGTGCCTGTAGAGCCCTCCGGCGCCGGGAGACAGCCCTGAGGCGGCCTCGATCTCGGCCACGGAAGTGGCGGAGTAGCCCCGTTCGGCGAACAGCCTCAGGGCCTCATCGACGATCCGCTCACGGGTCGATCTGCTCATGTCTATGCTGATACCTCCGTAAGGAGAGTAGTCGCTAAGGAGCAGCGCGCCGGATCAGGCTCGCCAGCGCGGAGCCGATGATCAGCCACACGACGGCGGCCAGACCGTAGTTGACCAGCGCCGTCCAGCGCGGGTCGGCGAGCTGGAAAAGGTTGGCCAGGCCCAGCGACAGCCACGCGGCCAGCGATTCGACGAACTGGTACCAGACGTTGGCCGGGTTGGCCCTGAACACCGTGAAGACCGCGTAGAGCACCAGGGAGAGCGCGGCCACCCTGGTGGCCACCTTGACCACGTAGGCGCCGGCCGCCACGACCCGCTGCCACGTCGTCACCACGGGCCCCCCGGGGCGGGCCGGGCGGTGCGGGCGGGTGGGGGCGGAGGAGGCGACGAGCCGGTCTCCGGCCTGTGGCGGTTTGGGGGTGTCGGTCACGGCCGCTCCTCTCCGATAAGTAATTCCTTTCTTCCCATTCCCATGCTTCCAGAACAAGGGCGGTTACGCGGGGTAGAGGCAGGTTTGGCATCCTGCACATGTGGCGACTTCGGTGGGATTCGACCTTGACATGACTTTGGCTGACACTCGGGCGGGCATCGCGGCCGTTTACGACGAGCTGGCCGTTCGATTGGGCGTGCCATTTGACAGCGCGGCTATCGTCCGGCGGCTGGGGCCGCCGCTGGAGCTGGAGCTGGCCAACTGGCTGCCGCCGGAGGAGGTCGAGGCGGCCGCTGCCCTCTATCGGGAGATATATCCGGAAATGGGGGTTCCGGTGCACACGGCCATGGCCGGTGCGTACGAGGCGATCGAGGCCGTACGCGAGGCCGGTGGCCGGGTCATCGTGGTGACGGGCAAGAACGTCCGGGACGCGGTCGGCACCGTCGAGGCGCTCGGTCTCGCCGTGGACGAAGTGGCCGGCTCCGTTTTCGGGGCCGCGAAGGGATCGGCACTCGCGCGCTTCGGCGCGGCGGCTTATGTTGGTGACCATGTCGCGGACATCGAGGCGGCACGCGCTGGCGGCGCCGTGAGCGTGACAGTTGCGACCGGCCCTTACACGGTGGGAGAGCTGCGTGATCACGGAGCAGACGTGGCCCTGGGCGACCTGACCGAATTCACCACCTGGTTCGCCGGTTGGCGTGCGCGTGATGAACTTCGGTAATTGTCCGGCATTTACCCGGTCGCCCTGGCGCTTCGCGGGGCATAACCTACATCCATCCGTCCTTCTTTTCGACTGTTTGAACGAGGTCGTCCTGTGCCGAGTGGCAAGGTCAAGTGGTACGACGCCGACAAGGGATTCGGCTTCCTCACCCGCGACGACGGCGGTGAGGTCTTCGTGCATTCATCCGCGCTGCCCCCCGGTACGGGCCCGCTCAAGCCCGGCCAGAAGGTCGAGTTCGGCGTCGCCGAAGGCCGCAGGGGCCAGCAGGCGCTCTCCGTCAGGATCCTGGAGCAGCCGCCGACGCTGGCCAAGCCCAAGCCCAAGGGCAAGCGGAAGAAGCCGGACGAGATGGTCGTCATCGTCGAAGACCTGATCAAGCTGCTCGATGACGTCTCGACCTCGTACCAGCGGGGCAAGCACCCGGACGCGGTGCACGCCAAGAAGATCGCGCAGGTGCTCAGGGCCGTCGCGGACGACCTCGACGCGTAGCCGGGCGGTCAGCCGTTCGGGTTGGTGAGCGGCTTGGTGGGGTCGAGCTTGTCCGGCCGCTGCTGGTCGGCGGCCTCCGCGCGTGCGCGGCGCAGCTTCTCGGCGGTGGCGCGTACGCGCTTCCTCCTGGCGATCAGCAGCCAGACCAGCGCGGCGGTCAGCACGACCGACACCGTCACCAGCCCGGCCACGCTGCTCTGGGTGAGCGAGAGCACCAGCCCGACCAGGCCGCCGAACACCCAGGCGAGCTGCAGCACCGCCTCGACCACGCCGAACGTGGACGAGCGCACCTCTTCGCCGATCTCCCGCTGCACGATCGCGTCGAGCGCCAGCTTGCCCAGCTCCTGGGCGAAGGCCGCGACCAGGGAGATCGCCAGCGCCGTCCAGACGCCGAAGAAGATCGCGGTGGTGATGACGGTCACCGCGGCCAGGGCCAGCGTCACCAGCACGATGAGCTGGGGAGCGTGGTTGCGCGTCCAGTTCGCGGCCGCGGCGCCGACCAGGCCGCCCAGCCCGGCCGCGCCCGCGAGCAGCGCGATCGTCTTGGGGATGTCGAAGAACGGCTCCTGCGCCCACGGCTCCTTGACCGCCAGCCACGGCACCGCCTGGTCCTGCACCAGGAACAGCAGGAAGAACAGCAGGAACCCGGAGAAGACGCGGACGGCCACGTTCGCCCAGACGGCCTCGGCCACCGCCGGGCCCACCTTGAGCAGGGTCCGCCAGCGGGGCGCGGCGCCCTCCTCCTCCAGGTCGGGGGAGTCGACGTGGCGCGGCAGGCGTACCGCGACGACGCCGAGCAGCAGGAAGGCCAGCATCGCGATGCGCAGCACCGCCGCCGGGCCCAGCCACGCGGTCAGGCCCGCGCCGAGCGGCACCGCCACCCCGGCCGACACCAGCGTGAACAGCGCCACCCGCGCGTTCGCCGACACCAGCGTGATGTCGGCGGGCAGCACGTTCGGCATGATCGCCGCCCGCGACACGTTGTACGCCTTCGACAGCACCAGCACGCCCAGCGCCCCGATGAACAGCGTCGGCAGGTCGCCGGGCCCCACGGCCGCGGCCATCGCGAAGCACAGCAGGCCGCGGCCGAACAGCGTGCCCGCCATCACGTAGCGTCGGCCCGACCGGAGCCGGTCGAGTATCGGCCCCACGAACGGCGCCAGCAGCGCGAACGGCAACATCGTGATGACCAGGTAGAGGGCGACGGAACCGCGGGCCTCGCCCACCGGCACGCCGAAGAACACGGTGCTCGCCAGCGCCACCGTGACGAGCGCGTCACTGGCGCTGTTGCCGGCCGACAGCTCGATCAGCCGGCCGAGCCCGGTGCGGCCGGCGCCGTTGGCGTACGTCAGCCGCCGCGTGGCCCTGCCGACTTTTCTGGCTCCCTTGGCGGTGGCTTTGCCGGCCCGCGCGGTGCCGCTCGCAGTGGCCCTGCTCGCGCGCACGGTCGCGCGTCCCGCGTCGGCGGCGCCACGCGCCATCCGCCGCGAGATCTCGCGAGCCCGCTCCCAGCCACCCTCCACGACTACCAGTCTTACCCGATCCGCGTGCGATCTCAGTGCGGGATCTGCGGTTGTGGGCCCCCGCAGGTCCCGGGATGGGTGAGAATGAAGTGTGAGCGAACAGCACCTTTCGGCGGAGGCGCCCCGATGAGCCGCACCAGGGCCCGCGTCTCCGCTCCCGACCAGGCCTGTGTCGCCGCGGTCGATCTGGCGCGCGCCGCGGCCGAGGAGCTTGCGCGGCCGGGCGAGCCCGGCGAGCACCTCGGTTACGAGAGCGAGGGCGACCGGATCGTCACCCACTACTTCGCCTGCCTCGACCGGGCCTATCGCGGCTGGCGCTGGGCCGTCACCGTCACGCGCGCCTCGCGCGCGAAGAAGGTCACGGTCAGCGAGGCCGTCCTGCTGCCCGGCACCGGGGCACTGCTGGCGCCGGAGTGGCTGCCGTGGAGCGAGCGCCTGCGCCCGGGCGACCTCGGCGTGGGCGACCTGCTGCCGACCCCTGACGACGACGACAGGCTCGCGCCGGGTTTCACCGAGACCGACGACGACACCGACAGACAGATGGTTTTCGAGTACGGCCTGGGCCGAGCCCGTGTGCTCTCGGCCATCGGCAGAGACCAGGCTGCCAGACGCTGGCACGCGGGCGAGCACGGGCCGCACACTCCGATCGCACACGCCGCTCCCGCGCAGTGCTCCACCTGCGGCTTCTACTGGTTGCTCTCGGGTGAGCTCCGGCTGTCGTTCGGGGTCTGCGCCAACGAGTACGCCCCGGACGACGGCAAGGTCGTGGCCGCCGACCACGGCTGCGGCGCTCATTCCGAGGCCGCCGTGCTGCCGCCGCCCGTGGAGCAGGCCATCCCGATCCTCGACGACATGGGCTACGACCTTATGGAGGAGGAGGCCGGATCGGTCGACGAATCCGCCTCCGAGGAGCTCGGCCATTCCTGATCGAGAGTGTCGGTTCCGGCCGCTACCCTACGGTGGCCCCCTACCCTCAACCAGGATCGTGATCGATGAGCGACACCTACGGCACTGACCGGATGCGAGCAGCCGTCCTCTCCGCTTGGACGGCCTCGCCCGCCCGGTTCCGCGAAGACGCCAACGCGGAGGAGGACTTCGCGCTCGGCGGCTACCGCGATCGGCTGATCGTCGAGCTGGCCCAGAACGCCGCCGACGCGGCGCTGCGCGCGGGCGTGCCAGGGTTGCTGCGGCTGACGCTGCGGGGCGACGTGCTGACGGCCGCCAACACCGGCGCCCCGCTCGACGCCACCGGCGTGGAGAGCCTGTCCACGCTGCGCGCCTCGGGCAAGCGCGACGAGGCCGGCGCGGCGGGCAGGTTCGGCGTCGGGTTCGCGGCGGTCGTGTCCGTCTGCGACGCGCCCTCCATCGGCTCGCGCGGCGCGGGAGCGGTCCGCTGGTCCCGCACCGAGACCGCGGCC
Organism: Nonomuraea sp. KM90; assembly: GCF_052246675.1. NCBI lineage: Bacteria > Bacillati > Actinomycetota > Actinomycetes > Streptosporangiales > Streptosporangiaceae > Nonomuraea > Nonomuraea sp. KM90. Next base: position 18,246 of record NZ_JBQQCB010000007.1, read on the forward strand.
CTCGTCGCCGAGATCCCCGCGCTCGCGGGCGAGCTCGCCGACCGCGGCGGCCACGTGCCGCTGCTCAGGCTCCCCTTCGACGAGCCGCCCCTCGTCGACATCCCCGAGGGTTTCGACACCCTCGTCCGCCTGCCGCTGCGCGACCAGGCGTCCGTCGACGTGGTCCGGCGCATGCTCACCGAGACCAGCCCGGCGCTGCTGCTCGGCCTGCCCGCGCTGGAGAGCATCGAGATCGAGCTCGACGGGTCCGTGCGCACGGTCGTGGCCGACGGCTGGCACGTGGTGTCGGACTCCGGCGAGTTCACCCCCGAGGAGGTGGGCCGGCTCTTCGCCGACCGGCCCACCGAGGAGCGGGCCCGCCCCTACTGGTCGCTGCGCTGGGCGGTGCCCGTCACCGGCACCGGCGAGCCGGGCGCGCTCCCCGCCGCCGTGCCGCCCGTGGCGCACGCCCCGACGCCCAGCGACGAGCCCATCGGCCTGCCCGCGCTGCTGATCGCGTCGTTCCCGATGGCCACCGACCGGCGTCACGTGGCCAAGGGGCCGCTGGCCGACTACCTGGTCGAGCGGGTCGCCGACGCCTACGTACGCCTTCTGCGGGAGCTGCCCCGCACCTCCAAGCTGCTCGACCTGGTGCCCACCCTCATGGGCAAGGGCGAGCTCGACGCCCGCATCCGCCGGGCCGTGCTCGACCGCCTGCCCGGTACGCCGCTGCTGCCCGCGCTGTCGGCGCCGGCACCCGCCGTGCAGACCCCGTCGTTCGCCGAGGCGCGGGTCTACGAGCCCGACGCCGAGTGGCGGGTCGAGCACCCCGCGCCCGAGCCCGAGGGTGACGGCTGGGTGGTGACCGGCCGCGAGGCCGCCGTCGTGGCGTCGGCCTCGGCGGAGCTGCTCGCGATCGTCGCCGACTTCGTGCCGGGGCTGCTGCCGGCCGGCTGGCCCGCCCGCCACGCGGCCATGGCCGCCCTCGGGGTGCGCCGGGTCGAGCTGGCCGACATCGTCGACCTGCTGTCGGGCGAGGCCGTCGAGGCGCGCGAGCCGGCGTGGTGGCGCGCGCTCTACGAGGTGCTCCCGGCCGACGACCCCGAGTCGCTGGGCGCGCTGCCGGTGCCACTGGCCGACGGCCGGGTGGTCCGGGGGCCGCGCGGCACGCTCATCCTGTCCGACGGGGGCGCCGACCTCGACCTGACGCCGCTCGGGCTGCGCATCGTGCACCCGGACGCGGCCCACCCGGCGCTGCTGCGGCTGGGCGCCGCCGAGGCCACGCCCAGGACGGTCCTCGACGACCCGCTGACCAAGGCGGCCGTCGCGCAGTCGCTCGACAGCTCCGACCCGGAGCCGGTGGCGCGGGCCGTGCTGTCCCTCGTGGAGGCGTCCGGGCTGGTGCCCGGCGAGGCGCCGTGGCTGGCCGAGCTGGCCCTGCGCGGCAGCGACGGCGAGCTCTACCCGGCCGGCGAGCTCATGCTGGCCGAGGGCGCGCTGGCGGGCCTGCTGGAGCCGGACACGCACCTCGGGGTGGCCGCGCCGGAGCTGCAGGAGACCTACGGCTCGCGGGTGCTGGCGGCCGCCGGGGTGCTCGACGGGTTCGCGGTGGTGCACGAGCCCGACGTGCTGCTCGACCCCGACGACTGCGACCACGACCTCGACGGCGAGGGCGAGTGGCTCGACCACGTGCTCGACCTGCTGCCCGAGCTCGACGTGCCGCCGCTGGTGCCGGAGTTCCTGGCGGTGCGGGACCTGGAGCTGGTGGCCGACTGGGCGGGCGCGCTGGAGCTGCTGACCAGGCCGCCGCTGCGGGCCGCCCTCCACCCGCTGCGCGTGGAGGGTGTGGAGGTGCCCTCCTACACGGCGTGGTGGCTGGCCAACCATCCGGTGCTGGGTGGGCGCAAGCCGCTGGAGCTGCGGCTCCCGGGGGCCGACCCGCTGTTGCAGGGCCTCTACGCCGACGCGCCCGCGGGGCTCGACGAGGCGGCGCTGTCGATGCTCGGGGTCCGCACGACGCTGGCCGAGCTGCTGGCCTCCCACGGCGGGCCCGAGGAACTCCTCGACCTGATGGCCGACGAGTCCGTGGAGGTGGACCGGGCCCAGCTGCGTGCCCTGTGGATCGCGCTGGCCGCCGTCGACCCCTCGCGCGTCGCGCCGCCGTCCCGGGTGCGGGCGGTGCTGGAGGGCTCGATCGTGGTGGCCTCCGCCGAGGACGCCGTGGTGGTGGAGGCGCCCGACCTGCTGCAGCTGGTCACGGAGCGGCCGCTGGTGCTGGCGCCGTACGATCTGGCGGAGTCGCTGTCCGAGCTGCTCGACCTGCCGCTCGCCGGAGAGCTCACTTCGGGGGAGGTCACCTCCGAGGGGGTCCGGCGAGAGGTGCCCGCCGAGGTGCGCTCGCTGCTGCCCACCGCGCCCGAGACGTATGTGGAGCACGAGAAGCTGCTGGTGGACGGCGTGGAGTGCGCGTGGCGGTTCTTCGAGGGGGCCGTGCACTGCACCGGCGTCGACGGGCTGGCCAGAGGGCTGGCCTGGGCGACGGGGCAGTGGAACGACCGGCTCGCGGTGGCCGCCCTGCTGCGCGACCCGGGAGCGGTGCCGCTGCTGCTCGCGGAGGCCGACCTGTCCTGAGTCCCGCCGGATCACCTGGTCACGAGGCCGGGCACTGCTGAGCGGGCGGCCTGCCGCCGGAGCAGGGGCCTGACCACCGTGAGCTGGGCGGCGGCCAGCACCAGGCACACGAGGGCCAGGCCGCCCCACAGCCCGGCCGGGCCGGCGCGTTCGAGGAGTTGCGTGCTGGAGAGGGGCGCCAGGACGGTGGCGAAGCCCCATGAGGTGCCGAAGATCGACAGGTATCGTCCCCGGGCGTCCTCGGGGGCGATGCTGACGACCATGGCGTAGCTGCGCCCGAACATCAGCAGGTCGCCGGCGCTCCACACGACCGTGGCGGCGAGGTGCCCCGGCAGCCCATCCGCCACGGCGTACCCGGCCAGGCCGGCGGCGAGCAGCAGGTAGCCGGCGACCATGGCGGCGTGGTGGGACAGCGGCGCCGTCCACCTCAGGAGTGGCTGGCAGAGCACCATCACGACGGCGGAGACGGTGGACAGGAGCCCGGCGTCGGCGGCCGGCAGGCCGCGCCGCACCAGCGCGAGCGGCAGCGCCATCATGACCTGCATGTAGATCAGGGCCAGGAGGGTGCCGGAGACGAGCAGCACGAGGAGCGAGCGGTCGCGCCACGCCGACCCGCCGACGACCGCCGGGTCCTCGACCTCGAACGGGCCCTCGGTGTGGGGCGGGTCGTCAATGTGGGGCCGGCCCTCGGGATGGGGCGGGTCGTCAGCGTGGAACGGGCTCTCGGGATGGGGTGCGGCGTCGGTGTGGGGCGGGCTCTCGGGATGGGGCGTGGCGTCGGTGGGGGGCCGGCCCTTGGGGTCGGGCGGGGCGTGGGAGTGGGGTGGAGGGGTGGTCCGGGGTGTGGGGGAGGGCAGGGCGGCGGGTGGGCGTCGGGCGGGGTGGTCGGCGGGCAGGACGAGGCGTACCACGATCGCGCAGGCCACGCAGGTGACGGCGTCCACGACGAACAGCCAGCGCAGGTCCCACCGTCCCAGCCCGGCGGCGATCAGGCCGGCGCCCATGCCGCCCACCGCCAGGGCCGTGTTGAACAGGCTGAACGCCTGCGCCTGCTGCGCGGGACGTACGGCGTCCGCGATCATCGCCTGGGACGGCGGCTCGTAGATCTCGAAGACCAGCCCGAGCAGGACGGCGAACACCGCGAGCATCGCCACGGAGCCGGAGGCCGCGATGCCCGCCTGCGCCAGAGCGCATCCGGCCAGACCGGCGACGATCGTCCGGCGCCGGCCCAACCGGTCGGCCAGGACGCCGCCCAGGAGGCGCGAGGGGATGGTGGCCAGGCCGAAGGCGGCGGAGACCAGGCCGGCGGTGACGGCGCCCGCCCCGAACTCGGTGCTGATCAGGACGGTGAGGAACCCGAGGGAGAAGGCCCCCAGCCGGTTGACGGCCCGCGCCAGGACGAGCCACCAGACGGTGCGCGGCAAGCGCTCCGCGCGGCCGGCGATCCGCACGTTCACCCTCCATGTGACTGATGAAACTGCTAACGTCGGTCATGGAGGACCGTAAGGCCTTAGGAGTGACCAGTCAAGTGATGTTCGATAGTCACGTGGCGATTCTGTTGGACACTGCGGCATCGCTCGTGAACGTGCTGACCGACGGCGACGAGGGTGGCAGGCCCTATGTGGCGCCGACGGGTGAAGGGCTGCCCGCCGCGATCGTCGGTGTGCTGCCGGGCGAGGCGGCGGTCTCGATGGAGGAGGCCCTGTACCTGACCGGGACCACGCTGAAGGTCCGGCGGGTCTTCGAGGCCATGGAGGCCGGGCGGGACGACGAGGCGGCCGCCGTCGTCAACGCGCTCGTCATCAGCACCGGTGCGCGGCCGCAGCTCAACCGAGCCCCCGGGGAGCCGTGGCAGGTGCACTTCCACGGCGCCGACGACACCCTCGCGGTGGGGTGGAGCGCGGGCATCGCCTCCGCGCTGACGCTGGCCATCGGCAGCGACCTCGGCGGGCGCTTGGGCGTCTGCCAGGCCAGGCGGTGCGACCGCGTCTACGTGGACGCCTCACGCAACGCGGTGCGGCAGTTCTGCTCCCGGTCCTGCCAGAGCCGGACGAAGGCGGCGGCCTTCCGTGCCCGCTCGGCCGCCCGCCACCCGTCCTGAGCGGGGTCCGGCCAGGGGAGACGCCCCCGCAGAGCCTCCCCGAGCCTCCCGTCAGGCCGGGCAGCCGGCGCCCTTGGCCGGGAGCTTGCCCTCCAGCAGGTACGACTCCACCGTCGTCGTGACGCACTCGTTGCCGCTCAGGTACGCGCCATGGCCCTCGCCCTCGTAGGTGACCAGGACACCCGTTTTGAGCTGCTCCGTCAGTCTCGTGGACCACTGGTACGGCGTCGCCGGGTCACCCTTGCCGCCGATGACCACGATGGGGCCCGAGCCCGTGGCGTCGATGCGCTTGGCGGCGTCGTCCCCCGGGGCCGGCCAGTGCGCGCATGCGCCGATCGAGGCTTCGCCCGACAGGATCGGGAAGATCTTCCGTACTTTCGCGTCGATCGCGGCGGCCTGCGCGGCGGTCGGCCGTTCGGTGGTGTCGGCGCAGTTGATGGCCGCCAGGCTGGTCATCATCGTGGTGTACGTCCCGTTCGCCCGGCGCCCGGTGTAGGCGTCGGCCAGGGCGAGCAGCACGGTGGCGTTGCCCTTGCGCGCGGCGGCGACCGCCTGCTCCAGCATCGGCCAGGTCTGCTTGGCGTACAGCGGGGTGATGACGGCCAGTTGCCCCAGCCCGTACGTGAGCTCGCGGTCCCCCACCTTGATCGGCTTGGTCTTGAGCCCGTCGAGCAGGTCCTCGACCGTCTTCTCCACGGCGGCCGGGTCGGCGCCCAGCTCGCAGCTCTGTGCCACGCAGTCCTCGGCGAACGCCTCGAACGCCCCGTCGAAGCCCTTGGCCTGGGTGAGCACCCGCTCCTCGAACGTCACCGTCGGGTCGAAGCCGCCGTCGAGGACGAAGCGGCCGACGTTCTTGGGGAAGTGGGTGGCGTAGACGGCGCCGAGGTGGGTGCCGTACGAGAAGCCGAAGTAGTTGAGCTGCCGGTCGCCGAGCGCGGTCCTGAGGAGGTCGAGGTCCTTGGCCGCGTTCACGGTACCGACGTGCGGCAGGACCTTGCCCGAGTCCTTCTGGCAGGCCGCCGCGAACTCCCTGGCCAGCTTGTCCTGGTCGGCGTCCGCTCCGGCGGAGAGGAGCTTGCCGATCTCGCCGCCGCACCTGACGCCGGAGCTGCGGTCGACGCCGCGCGGGTCGAAGCTGACCAGGTCGTAGCGGCTGCCCAGCTTGCCGAACGTCGTGGCGGCCACGGCCAGGGTGTCCACGCCGGAGCCGCCGGGGCCGCCGAAGTTGAAGACGAGCGAGCCGAGGCGGTCACCGCCGGCCTTGACGCGGATGAGCGCGAGGCCGATCTTGTCGCCGTCCGGCCTGGCGTGGTCGAGGGGGACCTGGAGGGTGCCGCATTCGACGCCGGGGCCGGGGGTGAGCTGCTTGCCGTCGGGGCCGACGAGATCGGTGCACTTGCCCCAGGCCACCGCCCCCGCTCCCGCCGCCTTCTCGCCGGCGGGCGCGGAGGGCTCGGCGGCGCAGGCCGTGAGGAACGCCGCTCCCAGGAGGAGTGTCACTATGGGCTTCTTCATGCTGACAAGCATGATTTGGCGGGCATGCGCCGATGTAGTGGGCGAAAACACCACTTCCGGGTGACTTCGACGAGCGGCCGGAGATGACGAATGTCAGCTCCGGCGAGGGACGCCTGTCAGTCGTGCCGGGGCCGCCGGACGAACCACATGCCGAAGAAGCCGAAGCCCACCCCGGTCAGGCAGGTCCAGATCCACCACGTGTTCTCGGGCTCGGGACGGAAGATCAGCAGGGCGACCAGCGCGACCGCCCACGCGGCCGTGCCGACGGCGATGGCGGCGGTGTCGTTGGTCCTGATCGGCTCCGGGTTGGGATGCCACTGCTTGTCCACGTGTTCAGCCTAGCTTCCAATCGGGTCTCGATCTCATCACTGGCTCTTTTCGCAGTTCACCACGACTGTCACTCTTCGCGTCGTGAGTGACACACGTAACGCAATAGATCGTTTCTTCGCAATCTCCGCACGAGGATCGACCATCTCCCGTGAGGTACGGGGAGGTTTGGCCACGTTCTTCACCATGGCCTACATCGTGGTGCTGAACCCGATCATCATCGCCAACGGCAAGGACGTGGACGGGCAGGTCATCGGCGACGGCACGACGCCCAACGTCGCGCTGGTGGCGGCGGGCACGGCCTTCGTGGCGGGTGTGCTGACGATCCTCATGGGGGTCATCGGCAAGGTGCCCTTCGCGATGGCGGCCGGGCTGGGCCTTAACGCCTTCGTCACCTTCAGCATCGCCAGCGTGATGACCTGGGAGGAGGCCATGGGTCTGGTCTTCCTCGAAGGCGTCATCATCGCCATCCTGGTGCTGACCGGGCTCAGGACGGCGATCTTCCACGCCATCCCGGCCCAGCTCAAGACCGCGATCAGCGTGGGCATCGGCCTGTTCATCGCGCTGATCGGGTTCGTGGACGCCGGTTTTGTCCGCAAGGCGGTGGGCACGCCGCTGGAGCTGGGCATCGGCGGCAACCTCACCTCCTGGCCGATCTTCGTCTTCATCGTCGGCCTGCTCGCCACGGCCGCGATGGTGGCGCGGAAGGTCCGGGGCGCGATCCTCATCGGCATCGTCGGCACCACGATCCTGGCGATCATCGTCGAGCTGCTCGCCAAGGCGGGCAACTTCTCGCCCGAGAACCCGGGCGGCTGGCAGCTCAACCTGCCCAGCCTCCCCGAGCAGATCTTCGGCTTCAACAACCCCTTGCTGCTCTTCACCGAGTTCGACCCCTTCGGCGGGTTCATCCGCGTCGACGTGCTGCTGGCCGCGCTGCTCGTGTTCACCCTGCTCATCACGGACTTCTTCGACACGATGGGGACCATCGTGGGCGTCGGCCGCCAGGCGGACCTGGTGGGCGAGGACGGGATGTTGCCGCGTACCAAGCAGATCCTGCTCGTCGACTCGATCGGCGCGGCGGCCGGCGGCGCGGGCTCGGTCTCCTCGAACACCACCTACATCGAGTCGGCGGCCGGCGTCGGCGAGGGCGCTCGCACTGGCCTCGCCAGCGTGGTCACGGGCCTGCTGTTCCTGGTGGCCGTCTTCTTCGCGCCGCTGGTCCAGATCGTGCCCTACGAGGCCGCCGCTCCCGCGCTGGTGCTGGTGGGCTTCCTGATGATGACCGCGATCCGGGACATCGACTGGGACGACTTCGAGATCGCCATCCCGGCCTTCCTCACCGTCGTGATCATGCCGTTCACGTACTCGATCTCGAACGGCATCGGCGTCGGCTTCATCAGCTACGTGCTGATCAAGGTGGTGTGCGGCAAGGCGCGGCAGATCCACCCGCTGCTGTGGGGCGTGGCCGCCCTGTTCACCCTCTACTTCGCGATCGGCCCCATCAGGGCGCTGCTCGCGGGCTGAGTGTCAGATCTGTGTCTCTACGTCGGAGCCGTCCTGCGCACGCGGGGCGGCTTCGGGGTATCAAGAGGTGAGATGCCTCATGTCGGGAAATATCTTGTCTTGCCGTATAGTTAGCAAAGGTAATGACTCATGCTAACCAAAACCCAGCCCAAGACGAACCTGCGCAGCGACGCAGGTCTGGCTTCAGCCCTGCGCGTGTCCCTGGCAAGGCTGAACCGACGCCTACGACGACAGGCGGCAGCGCATCAACTGACGGCCACGCAGTTCGCGACGCTCGCCGCGGTGGAACGGCATTCCGGGATAACCCCCGGCGAATTGGCCGAGCTCGAGAAGGTGCAACCACCCTCGATGACCCGCGTGATCGCCGCGCTCGAGGAACGCGGCCTGGTCGCCCGCACCCCGCATCCGACCGACCGGCGACAGGTGACCGTCTCGGTGACCGAGGCCGCCGAGAAGCTGCTGAAGGAGGAACGACGCCGCAAGGAAGCGTGGCTGGCGCAACGCTTGAAGGAGCTGTCGCCGGAGGAGAGGTCGATCCTCAGGCAGGCGGCGCCGATCCTGGAGAAGCTCAGCAAGATATAGAGCCTGAAGAACCCAAGACCGGGATGTTCCGGTCTCTCAGGGTTCACAACTACCGCATGTTCGCGGCCGGTGGCACCGTCTCCAACGTCGGCACCTGGCTGCAGCGCACCGCCCAGGACTGGCTGGTGCTCGACCTCACCCACGGCAGCGCGGCGGCGCTGGGAACGGCGACCGCCCTGCAGTTCCTGCCGATGCTGCTGTTCGGGATGTTCGGCGGCGTGCTCGCCGACCGCTACCCCAAGCGCCCCATTCTCATCGGCGCCCAGATCCTCATGGCCGCGCTGGCCCTGACCATCGGCGTGCTCACGATGACGGGCTCCGCTCACGTGTGGCACGTGTACGTGATGGCGTTCCTGCTCGGCATGATCTCGTGCGTCGAGGTGCCGACGCGGCAGGCGTTCGTGGTCGAGATGGTCGGACGCCAGGACCTGCCGAACGCGATCGCGCTGAACAGCTCCATCTTCAACCTGGCCCGCGTGGTCGGCCCGGCGCTCGCCGGCGTGCTGATCTACGTGCTGGGCGGCACCGGACCGATCTTCCTGATCAACGCGCTGACCTTCGGCGCCGTGATCTCCAGCCTGATCTTCATGCGCAAGTCCGAGCTGAACCCCGCCGAGCCCGTGCCCAGGGCCAAGGGCCAGCTCCGCGAGGGCCTGCGCTACGTGCTCCAGCGCGAGGAACTGCTCATGCCGGTGCTGCTGATCGGGTTCGTGTCGATGTTCTCGCAGTCGTTCTCGATGTCGATCGCGCTCATGGCCCGCGAGGAGTTCGGGGCCGGGGCGTCCTCGTTCGGGCTGGCCTCCAGCATGTTCGCGGTGGGAGCGCTCGGTGGCGCGCTGCTGGCCGCGCGCCGGGCGCGGCTGTCGCGGAAGGTGCTGTTCGCGGGGGCGATCGGGTTCGGGCTGTTCCAGATCGCGACCGGGGTGGCGCCGTTCTACCCCGTGTACCTGGTGCTGCTGATCCCGACCGGGATCGCGCTGATCACGATCAACACGGCCGCCAACGCCAGCGTCCAGATCGCCACGTCCCCCGAGATGCGGGGGCGGGTCATGGGGATCTACATGCTGGTGTTCACCGGCGGGGCACCGCTCGGGGCGCCGCTGATCGGGTGGCTGTCCGAGCTGGGCGGGCCCCGGGCGGGCGTGATCCTGTCCGGCGTGCTGGTCCTGGCCGGTACGGGACTGGCGGTGCTCATGACGCGGCTGATCAGCTCGCGGGTGGGCCGGCCGGCGCTCGCCGTGGCATGAGTCGGCACGCGGTGGGGCGAGCCGGTGTGCGGGCCGGCGAGGGCCGGGGGCAGAATCGGGTGGCATGAGGCTCTTCGCGGCCCTGGTGCCGCCCGACGAGGTGCTGGACGAGATCTCGCGTGCCATCGCACCCCACGTCGGGCAGGTGCCGGGCCTGCGCTGGCCCGATCGCGCCACCTGGCACATCACGCTGGGTTTCTTCGGTGAGGTGCCCGAGCGGGTGCTGCCCGAGCTGGAGGTGCGGGTGGCCCGCGCCGTGAGCCGCTACCCGGTCCTCGACCTGGCCTTCGGCGGCTTCGGAGCGTTCTCCTCCGTACGCCGGGCGCGCGTCTTCTGGGTGGGCGTCACCGGCGATTCCATGACCAGGCTCGCCGATTCCGTCAAGGCGGGCGCCCGCCGGGCGGGGGCCGCGCAGACGGACGAGAAGCGCTTCCACCCCCACCTCACCCTGGCCCGGGCCAAGGTGGAGACGGATCTCCACCCGCTGGTCGAGTCGCTGTCCGGATTCAGCGGCTCGCCGTGGCGGGCGGAGAGCGTCCGTCTCGTCCGCAGCCACACCGGCCCGCAGGTGAGGTACGAGTCACTCGCCGAATGGGCGCTGGCACCCGCCGAGCAGGGCTAGGCTCCACGTCGTGGATCGTCCTCGCCCCTGGCTGCTGCCCATCGTGCTCGGCCTGCTCCTGCTGATCGTGATCGTCGGCGCCCTGCTCAGCTGAGCTCTCTCGCCGGCGCCCTGCTCACCATGAGCTCGTCGTCCGGCGCCCTGCTCACCATGGGCCCCTCGTTCGGGCCCCTCGTCCGGGGCCGTCGGTCACCAGGCGTAGTCCTCCGGGGCGGTGCGGTGGCCCGGGAAGATCTCGTCGAGGCGGGCCAGCGCGTTCGCGTCCAGGTCGATCTCCAGGGCGCGCAGGCTGCCTTCGAGCTGCTCCATGGTGCGCGGACCGATGATCGGCGAGACGACCGCCCGCTGCTTGAGCAGCCAGGCCAGCGCCACGTTCGCCGGGTCCTCGCCGAGGCCGTCGCAGAACTTCTCGTACTGCTCGATCTTGTCGCGGTGCCTGTCGAGCTCCTTGACCATGTTCTCGGCGGCCGAGCGACCCTTGTCGATCTTGCGCAGCACGCCGCCGAGCAGGCCGCCGGCCAGCGGGCTCCACGGGATCACGCCGAGGCCGTAGTCCTCGCAGGCGGGCAGCACCTCGAGCTCGGGAGCGCGCGTGAGCAGGTTGTAGTGGGTCTGCTCGCTGACGAGGCCGGTGAAGTTGCGCCGGGCCGCGGTCTCCTGGGCCTTGGCGATGTGCCAGCCCGCGAAGTTCGACGACCCCACGTAAATGATCTTGCCCTGCTGCCGCAGGACCTCCATGGCCTCCCAGAACTCCTCGAACGGGGTGCCCCGGTCGATGTGGTGAGCCTGGTAGACGTCGATGTAGTCGGTCTGCATCCGCTTCAGCGAGGCGTCGCAGGCCCTGCGGATGTTGAGGGCGGACACCCGCCGCTCGTTGGGCCAGTCACCCATGTCGCCGTAGACCTTGGTCGCGATGACCGTCCTCTCCCGGCGGCCGCCGCCCTGGGCGAACCACCGGCCGAGGATGTTCTCCGTGACGCCCTCGCCCTTCTTCCCGCCGTAGACGTTGGCGGTGTCGAAGAAGTTCAGGCCCAGCTCATGGGCCCGGTCCATGATCGCGAAAGAGTCTTCCTCCGTGGTCCGCGGGCCGAAGTTCATGGTGCCGAGGCAGAGCGGGCTAACGAGGAGCCCGCTGCGTCCGAGGTTGACGTAGTCCATGACTCAACCCTAAGGACCTGGAGTGCACTCCAGGCCAGAGCGCCGCGGCGCCGGAAGCCCGGGAGGGCGTGGCGTCGGAGGTCCGGGAGCATCGTGGCTGCGTGTGGGGCATGATGGCGGCGTGGGGGACTTCGTGACCAGGGTGCTCGCCGTCATGGCGGCCGTTTTCCTGCTGCCTGCCGCTCCCGCCCGCGCGGCGGGCGACGACGGCGCGGAGCGGTTGTTCACCTTCAAGGATCCGCAGATCACGGAGTCGAGCGGGCTGGCCGTGTCGCCGACGCACGAAAGCGTCTACTACACGCACAACGACAGCTCCGCCACCCCGACCTTCTACGCGGTCGACGGCCGGGGGCGCACGCTGGGCACGTTCCAGGTGCGCGGGGCCGAGGCGCGGGACTGGGAGGCCATGGCCGCGACCAAGGATCCGGCGACGGGCCGGGGGGTGCTCTGGTTCGCCGACATCGGCGACAACCTGGACGGCGCGTGGCCGAACGTCTCCGTCTACAAGGTGATGGAGCCCGCGACGCTCCAGGACGCCACGCTGCCCGCCACCCGCTACCGCTTCCGCTACGCGGACGGGGGCCGGAACGCGGAAGGCATCATGATCAACCCGCGGACGGGGCGGCTCTACGTGGTGTCCAAGGAGTTCGCCGGATCGATCTACGCGGCGCCGAAGAAGCTGCGGGCCGACCGGACGAACGTGCTGCGCAAGACGGGCAACGCGCCCATCATGGCCACGGACGCCGCGTACGCTCCCGACGGCTCGTCCTACGTCGTCCGCACCTACTTCTCCGCCACCCTCTACAAGCCCTCGGGCGAGACGATCGCCAAGGTGGAGATGCCGGAGCTGAAGCAGGCGGAGTCGATCGCGTACACGCCCGACGGGAAGGCGCTGCTCACCGGGACGGAGGGGCCGAACAGCCCGGTCTACCGGGTGCCGCTGCCCGAGACCGCCCAGGTCACCGCCACGCCCAGCCCGGTCAGGGCCGAGGAGCGCGAGGAGGGCGCCACGCCCGCCGCCGCGCCGGCGGACTCCTCCGGAGCCGGGCTGACGGTCACCGACGTCCTCATCTGGCTGGCCGCCGCGGCGGCCGCCATCGGGGTGATCACCTTCCTGGCCCGGCGCACGCGCTGATCAGCGGCCGCGGCGCATGGTGGCGGTGAAGAGGTCGCCCCTGAGGGCGCGCTCGACCACCTCGATCGAGCGCGACAGCCGCACCAGCCGCGGCCCCTCCTCCCGGTAGGTGTCGAGCACCTCCTCGATGGCGTGTGGGGGCAGGTGGCCCTTGAGGTCGACCGCCGCCGCGCGGTAGCCGGCGCGGGCGGCCTCGACGGCGGAGGTGACGTGGTGGCGGGCCATCGCGGCCAGCGCCACCGGGTGCCGCCTGAGCACCTCGTACGCCCGGTAGTCCGGCGGCACCGCGTCGAGCAGCCAGGCCACTGCGGAGGTCTCCCAGTCGGGCACGCTGGGCGGCCGGACCTCCGCCGGCCACTCTGGCGGGACGTACATGGGGACATCGTACTCATGTTCGATTCGTCCGGATATGGCGGGGACGGTCGGTAAGTCGGAAAATCGTCATGTGACGGAGAAGATCGGGGTCGTGGGTGCCGGCATCGTCGGGCTCGCGGTGGCGCGCGAGCTGGCCACCGCCAGGGGTGCCGAAGTGACCGTGCTCGAGAAGGAGGGGCGCGTCGGCGCCCACCAGACGGGGCACAACAGCGGCGTCGTGCACGCGGGGATCTACTACCCGCCGGGCTCGCTCAAGGCCAGGCTCTGCCGCGAGGGCGTGGCGCTGCTGAAGGAGTACTGTGCCGCGCACGGGCTGCCGTACGACGAGGTGGGCAAGCTGGTCGTGGCGAGCACCCACGCCGAGCGGCCGCTGCTGAGCGCGCTGGCCGAGCGGGCGCGCGCCAACGGCGTGCCGGGCATCGCCGAGCTGGACGGGCTCGCGCTGCGCGAGATCGAGCCGCACGCGATCGGCGTCGGCGCCATCCACTCGCCGCACACCGCGATCTGCGACTTCCCGGCCGTCGCGCGCCGGCTCGCGCTGGACGTGGCCGAGCTGGGCGGGTCCGTACGCCTGGCGCACCCGGTCCGGGCGATCAGGGAACGGGCCGGGAAGGTGGAGGTGGTGGCCGGGCAGCGCAGGCTCGCCTTCGACCGCCTGGTGGTGTGCGGCGGGCTGGGCACCGACGCGGTGGCCGGGATGGCCCGGGCGCCGGGTGACGTGCGGATCGTGCCGTTCAGGGGGGAGTTCTACGCGCTCAAGGGCGCCGCCAGGGACCTGGTGCGCGGGCTGATCTATCCCGTGCCGGACCCGCGCTATCCGTTCCTGGGCGTGCACCTGACGCGGCAGATCGGGGGCGGGGTGCTGGTGGGGCCGAACGCGGTGCTCGCCCTGGCCTATGAAGGCTACCGGTGGCGGAATTTCCGTAATTTTCGGCAAATTCTTGGCTGGCCGGGGACCCTGCGCATGGCCCGGGCGCACTGGCGCACCGGGGTCAGGGAGACGTACGCGTCCCTCGTCAAGAGCGCCTTCCTCAAGGGGGCCCGCCGCTACGTGCCCGAGCTCGCCATCGCTGACCTGGAAAGAGCCGCCAGCGGCGTGCGCGCCCAGGCCGTCGCGCGGGACGGCCGGCTGGTGGACGACTTCGTGGTGGACGTGCACGGGAAGGTCGTCCTCGTACGGAACGCGCCCTCGCCCGCGGCCACCTCAAGCCTGGCCATTGCGCGGCACATTGCCGGAATTGTCCCAGCACCCGTCCAATGAGGGCATCCTTGGATGTGATGGAATCACGCCTGCTGATAGTCGAGGACGATCCGAACATCCTCGAACTCCTCGCCGCGAGCCTGAGGTTCGCGGGTTTCGACGTGACCACGGCGAAGAGCGGTCTCGACGCCGTGGCCGCCGTCCAACGACACCGCCCCGACCTCGTAGTGCTCGACGTCATGCTGCCCGACCTGGACGGTTTCGAGATCGTCAAGCGGTTGCGGGGCGGCGGGCTGCACACGCCGGTGGTGTTCCTGACCGCTCGTGACGAGACCGAGGACAAGATCCGCGGGCTGACGATCGGCGGCGACGACTACGTGACCAAGCCGTTCAGCCTGGAGGAGGTGGTCGCCAGGATCCACGCGGTGTTGCGCCGTACGAGCGGGGAGCCGCAGGCCGCGCCGCCCCGGCTGACGTTCGCCGACATCGAGCTGGACGAGGAGAGCCACGAGGTGTGGCGCGGGGGCAACGCGGTGGCGCTGTCGCCGACCGAGTTCAAGCTCCTGCGGTATTTCATGACGAACGCCGGCCGCGTCCTGTCCAAGCCGCAGATCCTCGACCACGTGTGGGACTACGACTTCAGGGGCGAGGTGGGCATCGTCGAGTCGTACGTGTCCGTGCTCCGCCGGAAGATCGACAACCGGAGCCCGCGGCTCATCCACACCCTGCGGGGTGTCGGATACGTCCTGCGCCTGCCGCCGAGTCCCTGATGCGCGGCCTGCCGCTGAGGGTCAAGCTGATCGCGTCGATGCTGGCGCTGCTCGGCTTCGGCATGACCTTCATCGGCCTGGTGAGCGTCTCGGTGCTGCACGGCTATCTCCTGGACCGCGTGGACAGCCAGCTCCACCTGCTCAACGCGCGCATGCACAACAAGGTCAGGAACGACTGGAAGAAGGACAGGGAGACCGACGACCGGCCGATCCTCATCGAGTCCGACGCCATCGCCCTGGTCAGGGAGCCGGGCGGCGAGTTCGTGCCGATGCTGAGCGACCGCGACGTGGACACCAAGCCGAAGCCCGTGCTGTCGCCGTCGCCGGGCACCGATCCCTACACCGCGCCCGCCTTCAGCGGCGGCGGCGAGTGGCGGGTGCTGGAGAGCGTCTACCAGCGGCGCACGCTCGTCGTCGCGGTCGACCTGGAGGAGGTGGACGCGATCACCCGGCGGCTCGTGCTCATCGAGGTGCTGGGCGGTGGCGGCATCCTGCTCATCCTGGCCGTCGTGGGCATCACCATCGTCCGGCGCAGCATGCGGCCGCTGGGCCAGATCGAGCGTACGGCCGAGGCCATCGCCGCCGGCGAGCTGGGTCGCCGGGTGCCGGACGGCGACCCGCGTACCGAGGTGGGCGGCCTGGCCAGGTCGCTGAACGGGATGCTGGCCCAGATCGAGGCCGCGTTCGCCGCCAGGTCGGCGTCCGAGGCGGCGGCCCGCCGCTCCGAGGACCGCATGCGCCAGTTCGTCGGCGACGCCTCGCACGAGCTGCGCACCCCGCTGACCTCGATCCGCGGCTTCGCCGAGTACGCCAGGCAGAACCCGGGCGCCGACCCCGCCGAGCTGATGCAGCGCGTGGAGAAGGCCGCGGGCCGGATGAGCCTGCTCGTGGACGACCTGCTGCTGCTCGCCCGGGTGGACCAGCAGCGGCCGTTGCAGATGCGGCCGGTGGACATGCTGGCGCTGGCCGCGGACGCCGTACAGGATGCCCGGATCCTCGCCCCCGACCGGGTGATCAAGCTGGACGTGGTCGGCGGCGCGGCCCTGATCGTCTCCGGCGACGAGGTGCGGCTGCGCCAGGTCATCAGCAACCTCGTCACCAACGCCATCGTGCACACCGAGCCCGGCTCCCCGATCATCGTCCGGGCCGGGGCGGGCACGGACCGCCTGTTCGTCGAGGTCGTCGACGCCGGGCCCGGCCTGACGCCCGAGCAGGTCGAGCACGTCTTCGAGCGCTTCTACCGGGCCGACTCCGCCCGGTCGCGCCGCCGCTCGGCCGAGGACCGGGGCAGCGGGCTCGGCCTGGCCATCGTGCAGGCGCTCGTGCGCGCCCACGGCGGTTCGGTCACCGTGGACAGCTCGCCGGCGAGCGGCTCGACCTTCCGTGTGGAACTCCCACTCGCCTTGGAGTAAGTGTTCAGCTAACCCTCAGGTGGCTGCGTCACTCTAAGTAGGTGACGAAACCCGAGGCGCTGATCATGGTGGTGGACGACGAGCCCAGCATCAGGGATCTGCTGTCCGCCAGCCTGCGCTTCTCCGGGTTCGAGGTGCTGACCGCCCAAGACGGCGAGGAGGCCGTCGAGGTGGCCGTGCGCACTTCGCCCGACCTGGTGGTGCTCGACGTGATGCTGCCCGACCTGGACGGGTTCGAGGTGGCCAGGCGGATCGACGCGCCCGTGCTGTTCCTGACCGCCCGCGACGCCACCGAGGACAAGATCGCCGGGTTGCGGGTGGGGGACGACTACGTGACCAAGCCGTTCAGCCTGGAGGAGGTGCAGGCCAGGATCAGGGCGGTGCTGCGGCGTACGCGGGGGGAGAGCGCGCCCGCCAGCAAGCTGAAGGTGGCCGACCTGGAGCTGGACGAGGACGCGCGCGAGGTGTGGCGCGGCGGCCGTCAGGTACGCCTGTCGCCGACCGAGTTCAAGCTGCTGCACTACTTCATGGTCAACGCCGGGCGCGTGGTGTCGAAGGCGCAGATCCTCGACCACGTGTGGAACTACGACTTCGGCGGCGACGCGGGGGTGGTGGAGTCGTACGTGTCGTACCTCCGGCGCAAGGTGGACGACGTCGAGCCGCGGCTCATTCACACGCTGCGCAGCGTCGGTTACGTGCTGAGGGAGCCACCGGCCGGTTAGTTTGGGTCTTATGGACCTGCTGGGCGCGCTGGAGTCGCTTCGGCGGCCGCTGGATCGGGAGCTCTTCCCCCTGGCCGTCGGCGAGGCGGCGGCCGACCGGCGCGCGCTGCGCGAGCTGACCGGGCAGCTCGACGACTACCTGCTGCCCAGGTTGCGCGCCATCGACGCGCCGCTGCTCGCTGTCGTGGGCGGCTCGACCGGGGCGGGCAAGTCCACGCTGGTCAACTCGCTGGTCGGGGCCGACGTGGCCGAGCCGGGCGTGCTGCGGCCCACCACGCTGGTGCCCACGCTCGTGGTCAGCCCGGCCGACCGGTCCTGGTTCATGGGCCAGAACGTGCTGCCCGGCCTGTCCCGCGCCACCGGCGGCGGTCCCGGCGCGCTGCGCGTGGTGACGTCCCCGGCGCTGGGGGCGGGGCTGGCGCTGCTCGACGCGCCCGACATCGACTCCGTGGTGACCGCCAACCGGGAGCTCGCCGCGCAGCTCCTGGCCGCCGCCGACCTGTGGCTGTTCGTCACGACCGCCGCCCGCTACGCCGACGAGGTGCCGTGGAGCTTCCTGCGCTCCGCCCGCGAGCGCAGCACCGCGCTGGCCGTCGTGCTCGACCGCGCGCCCGCCGAGGCCGTCGAGCCCGTCTCGCGCGACCTCGCCCGGCTGCTCACCGAGAACGGCCTCGACGGCACCCGGCTGTTCACCGTCCCCGAGGCCGCGCTCCCCGACGAGAAGGCCCGGCTGCCCGCCTCCTACGTCGAGCCCATCTCCGCCTGGCTGACGGGGCTGGCCGCCGACGCGGCCGAGCGGTCGCGGGTCGTCCGCCAGACGCTGTCCGGGGCCCTCGACAGCCTGGCCACCCGGGTACCGTCGCTCGCCGCGGCCATCGAGCGCCAGCAGGCAGCCTTCGACGGGCTGCGCTCCATCGTGTCGGGCGCGTACGCGGGCGGCATGGCCGACTTCGACGAGGGCATGCGTGACGGGTCGCTGCTGCGCGGCGAGGTGCTGGCCCGCTGGCAGGACTTCATCGGCACCGGTGACCTCATGCGCTCCCTGGAGAGCCGGGTGGGGTGGCTGCGCGACCGCGTCGTCGGCTTCTTCACCGGGCGGGTGCCGGAGGTGCAGCTCAGGGACGCCCTGGAGAGCGGCGTGGAGGCGCTGATCAGGGGCGCCGCCGACGGGGCGGCCGAGCGGGCCCTGGAGGGCTGGTCGGCCGCGCCAGGGGGCCCCGGGCTGCTCGAACGGCTCGGCGCCGTCGAGTCCGCCCGCCTCGGCCGGGCCTCGCCCGACCTCGGCAAGCGGGCCGAGACGGCGGTGCGGGGGTGGCAGGAGTACGTGCTGGACCTGGTGCGGGAGGAAGGGGCCGAGCGGCGTACGACGGCCAGGGTGGCCTCGTTCGGGGTGAACGGGGCCGGGCTGCTGCTCATGCTGGCCGTCTTCGCCTCGACCGGCGGGCTGACGGGGATCGAGGTGGGGATCGCGGGCGGGACGAGCGTGTTGTCGCAGAAGCTGCTGGAGGCGGTGTTCGGGGACCAGGCGGTACGGTCGCTGACCGTGCGGGCCAGGGAGGACCTGCGCGAACGGGTGCGCGGGCTGATGGCGGAGGAGTCCGGGCGGTTCACGGCCCGGCTGGAGACGGTGGAGCCGCCCAGAGGCACGGCGGACGCCTTGCGCGCGGCGGCCCGGCAGATCCGCGACCACCGCGCCGAACTGCCCCCTGCGACGGCGGATGGGCCGCCCGGCGCGACGACGGCCGAGCTGCCCGCGCCCGGAACGGAGGCGCGGACGGCAGAACTGCCTGTGCTCGGGACGGTGGAGCCGCCCGTGCCCGGGACGGAGCCGCGGACGGCGGAGCCGCCGTCACCCGGGTCCGGCGACGACGCCGCGGAGGAGAGGCCGTGAAGCTGCTGCGCCGCAAGGAGGGCCCGTCCCTCGACTCCCGGCTGGCCGCCCTGCTGGAGGCGGCCACCCTGGGCGAGGGGCGGCTGTCGGAGCGGGCGGTCTTCGCCGCCCGTACGGTCGCCGAACGCGCCGGGACCCGCCGCGACCTGTCCATCGACCACACCGTGGCCGCCCTGGCCGGCGCCACGGGCAGCGGCAAGTCCTCCCTCTACAACGCCCTCGCCGGCGAGAACCTGGCGGCCGTCGGCGTCACCAGGCCCACCACCTCGACCGCCCAGGCGGCCCTGTGGGACGGCGAGGGCGCGGGCGCGCTGCTGGACTGGCTGGACATCCCCCGCCGCCACTCCGCCCCCGCGACCCCGGAGCTGGCCGGGCTCGTCCTCCTCGACCTGCCCGACCACGACTCCATCCGGCTGTCCCACCGCCTGGAGGTGGATCGCCTGGTGGAGCAGGTCGATCTGCTGGTGTGGGTGGTGGATCCGCAGAAGTACGCCGACGCGGCGCTGCACGAGCGCTACCTGCGCCCCCTGGCCGGGCACGGGGACGTGATGGTGGTGGTGCTCAACCAGGTGGACCGCCTGCCCGCCCAGGCCGTGGACCGCTGCCTGCGCGACTTGCGCCGCCTGCTGGACGACGACGGACTGGCCGGGGTGCCCGTCCTCGCGGTGTCGGCCCGTACGGGGCAGGGGCTGGGGGAGCTCCGCTCGTTGCTCGGGGAGCGCGTCTCGGAACGCCGGTCCTGGTCCGCCCGCCTCGCCGCCGACCTCTCCTCCGCCGCCGACCACCTGGCCACGGCCGGTCCCGCCACGTCGCTGGAGGCGAGCGCTCCTCGGGGGACGGTGGAGGGCGATTCCGCGTCACTGCCTCCCGCCGGGGCGCCGGAGGATGCTCGTCCCGCGCCGGCGCTTCCTGCCGGGGCGCCGGAGGAGCCCGGCCCCCCGGTGGGTGGCCGGGAGGCGGATCGGGCGGGGGCCGGTGTCCTGGCGGCCGGGCGCGAGACGTCCGCCCGCGAAGACGCGGCCGGGCGTGAGGCGTCCGGTCCTTCCGCCGGGGAGGTGCCCGACGTCGGTGCGGCGGCCGGGCGGGATGGGGCCAAGCGGATGGCCGGGGCCGGGCGGGCGCTCACCGGGGCGCTCTGCGCGGCGGCGGGGGTGCCGCTGGTCGTTGAGGCCGTGGCCAAGGGGCACCGGCACCGGGCCGTGGTCGCCACCGGCTGGCCGGTCACCAGGTGGGTCCGGCGGTTCCGGCCCGACCCCCTGCGCAGGCTGCGCATCGACGGCGCGTCCCGCCGACCGGGCAGGGAGGTCGCCGGCACGTCCCGGCGGGCTGGCGGGGAGATCGGGAGCGCGTCCCGGCGGTCCGGCGGGGAGATCGTCGGCCGTACCTCCGTGCCGGCGGCGTCGGCCGTGCAGCGGGCGCAGGTCGAGACGGCGATCAGGGACGTCGGCGAGGTGGCCGCGAGCGGGCTGCCCGGGCCGTGGGCGGCGGCCGTGCGGCAGGCGGCCAGGTCGCGCGCCCGTGAGCTGGCGGACACGGTGGACCGGACGGTGGCCACGACGTCCGCCGGCGCCACGAGGCGGCCCAGGTGGTGGCGGGTGGTGAACGTCCTGCAGTGGCTGGTGTTCGCGGCCATGCTGGCCGGCGCCCTGTGGCTCGGGGTGCTGTTCGCGATGGACTATCTGCGGCTGCCCCAGCCGCCGCTCCCCACCGCCGGCGTGGTGCCGTGGCCGACGGTGTTGCTGGTGGGGGGCGCGCTGGCCGGGGTGCTGATCGCGTTGTTGTCGAGGCTGGCGGCCTGGGCGGGCGGGCGGCGCCGGGCCCGGCGTACGGCCAGGGCCCTGCGTACGGCCATCGGGCAGGTCGGCAAGGAGATGGTGCTGGAGCCCGTGGAGGCGGAGCTGGACACGTACGCCCGGTTCGCCGAAGCCCTCGACCTGGCCCGCGCCCGCACCTGACCCCCGGGCAAGGCCGGGTCAGGCCGGGGTGCGGCGGAGCAGCGAGGTCGCCAGCAGCGCGCCCAGCAGGGCCAGTGCGGCGGCCGACAGGAAGGGGGCCGAGGGGCCGAAGCGTTCCCCGACGACCCCGGCTCCCGCCGCCCCCGCCGCCCCGCCCATCCCGATGGCCGTGGAGACCCACCCGAACGCCTCCCCCTGCGCGGCCGGCGCGTACTCGTCCACCAGCAGCGACCCGGTCGTCAGCGCCGGATTGAGCACCAGCCCCCCGGCGAACAGCGCCGCCCAGAACAGCGGCAGCGCGCCGATCAGGACGAGCGGCGCCAGCGCGACCCCGAGCGCCAGCATCAGCCCCACGAGCCGCACCTGGACGGCCGATCCCCAGGAGCGGGCGCCATAGGCGGCGGCACCCGCGATCCCGCCCAGCGACAGCGCCGCCACCAGCAGCCCGGTGGCGGCGGGCACGTCGCGGGCGACCGCCAGCGCGGGCAGGCCCACCTCCAGCGTCCCGATGACGCCGCCGAGCAGCAGCACCACGGCCAGCAGCACGAACATGCGGCGATCGGCGAAGACCCGCCCCGGCTCCCGTTCGGGCGGCGCGGAGCCCACCCGCAGCGCCCGGGAGAAGGCCAGCGTCCCGGCCCCGGCCGCCGCGGCGACCACGCCCAGCGCCAGCGAGGTCGAGGCCACCGCGATCAGCAGCCCGAACACCAGCGGCCCGACGAGCATGGCCAGCTCCTGGACCAGGTACACCAGGCTGTAGGCGGCGGTACGGCCCTCGCCGGCCATCCTGCGGCCCCACTCGATCCGCATGCTGACGGAGATCGGCGGCAGCCCGGCGCCCGACACCCAGGCCAGCACCAGCATGGGCCACCACGGCCACCCGGCCAGGGCGCATCCGATCAGGCCCAGCAGCGCCGCCACGTGGATCAGCGCCGTGACCGCCAGCACCACCCGGGGCCCGCGCCGGTCCATGATGCGCCCCTGCACCGGCCGGCCCATGCCCGCCCCGACGGAGAACGCCGCCGCCGTCACCCCCGCCAGGGCCAGCGAGCCGGTCGCCTGCTGCACCACGAGCACCATCCCGACGGGCGCCACCTGCTGCGTCAGCTGCGCCAGGAACCCGAGCACCCCCTGCGCCGCGACCCCCGGCAGGCCGAACAACCGGCGATACGGTACGCCACCCGGCCCGCTGTCTCCCATGGCCGCACGCTACTCCTGGAGATCAGCGCTCGTTCCGAGGGACTCCGCCGCCGCGCGCAGGGCGGACAGCAGCGGGCGCAGGAGGGGATGGGCGTCGGAGCCCCGGCGTACGGCGGCGAAGACCCGGCGTTCCGGACCCGGCGTGTGGCGTACGGCGACCCCCGGCAGCACCATGTCCCGCAGCGCCAGCCGCGGCACCAGGGCCACCCCAGCGCCCGCCCCGACCAGGGCCACCACGGCGCGGAAGTCGTCGGAGCAGTGCACGAGGTTCGGCGTGAAGCCCGCCTGCTGGCACGCGAACGCGATCACGTCGTGCACCGGATTGCCGGGGTACGGCCCGATCCAGGTCTCGGAGGCCAGCGACACCAGCGTGGCCGATCCGGCCAGCGGGTGGTCGTGGGGGAGCACGAGGTCGAACGGCTCGGCGTACAGCGGGCGGCGGGAGATCCGGCGGTCGGCGGCGTCGGGCGCGCCGCGGTATTCGACCGTGACGGCCAGGTCCGCCTCCGCGTCCAGCAGCATGGCCAGGCTGTGGTCGCCCTCGGCGTCGCGCACGCGTACGCGCAGGCCGGGGGCGGTGGTGCGGAGGGCGGCGATGGCGGGGGAGAGCACGGCGCTGATCGCGGTGGCGAAGCAGGCCACGGTGACCTCGCCGGCCTCGCCCGTGGTGTACGCGGCCACGTCGGCCTCGGCCCGTTCGAGCTGGGCGAGCACCTCGTTGGCGTGGCCGAGCATGATCTTGCCGACCGCGGTGAGGTGGACGCCGCGCCCGTCACGGTTGAACAGGCGGTGGCCCACCTCGTGCTCCAGCGCGACGAGCTGCTGGGACACGGCGGAGGGCGTGAGGTGCAGCGCGGCCGCCGCGGCGGTGACCGTGCCGTGGTCGGCCACCGCGCGCAACGTACGCAGCCGCCGCGTGTCTATCACGCGTGCAGGATACTCAGCCCCTGGCCTCGATGAACGCCCGCACCGCGCGGTCCACGTCGTCCTGCGAGTGGGCGGCGGAGAGCTGCACCCGGATCCTGGCCTGGCCGTGCGGCACCACCGGGTAGGAGAAGCCGATCACGTAGATGCCCAGGTCGAGCAGGCGCTCGGCCATGGCGCCGGCCTCGGCGGCGTCGCCGATCATCACGGGCACGATCGGGTGGTCGCCCGGCAGGATGTCGAACCCGGCCCGGGTCATCTCGCTCCGGAAGCGCGCGGTGTTGGCGCGCAGCCGCTCGCGGGCCTCGCTGGAGGTCTCCAGCAGGTCGAGGATGCGCAGCGACGCCGAGGCGATGACGGGGGCGAGGGAGTTGGAGAACAGGTAGGGGCGCGAGCGCTGGCGCAGCAGCTCGCAGATCTCCTTGCGGGCCGAGACGTAGCCGCCGCTGGCCCCGCCGAGCGCCTTGCCCAGCGTGCCGGTGATGATGTCGATCCGGTCGGTGACGCCGTGCAGCTCCGGCGTGCCGCGGCCGGTGGGGCCGACGAAGCCGACGGCGTGGGAGTCGTCGACCATGACCATGGCGTCGTACTGCTCGGCCAGGTCGCAGATCTCCCGCAACGGCGCGAGATATCCGTCCATGGAGAACACGCCGTCGGTGACGATCAGCCGGCGCCGGGCCTCCGATGCCTCCTTCAGCCTGGCCTCCAGCTCCGACATGTCGCGGTTGGCGTAGCGGAAGCGCTGGGCCTTGGACAGCCGGATGCCGTCGATGATGCTGGCGTGGTTGAGCGCGTCGGAGATCACCGCGTCCTGGGCGTCGAGCAGGGTCTCGAACACGCCGCCGTTGGCGTCGAAGCAGGAGCTGTAGAGGACGGTGTCCTCCATGCCCAGGAAGTCCGACAGGCGGGCTTCGAGCTCCTTGTGCACCTCCTGGGTGCCGCAGATGAACCGCACGGAGGCCATGCCGAACCCCCACCGGTCGAGCGCCTGCTTGGCCGCCTCGACCACCGCGGGCTCGTCGGCCAGGCCCAGGTAGTTGTTGGCGCAGAAGTTCAGCACCTCGCGACCGGCCACGCTGACCTGGGAGCTCTGCGGGGTGGAGATCACGCGTTCGGGCTTGTGCAGCCCGGCCTCGGTGATCTCGTCGAGCGTCGTACGCAGTTGCTGGCGCACGTTCGTGAACATCAAGCGCTCCTGTCTATGGTCGCGGCCGCTTCGGCCTCCGTCGGCTCGTCCCGCGCTCTCTCCGGCCGAGCTCCTCCGCTCCAGTCCAGGATGACCTTGCCCGTCCGGCCGCTCGCGGCCGTGTCGAAGGCGGCGTCGAAGTCCTGGTAGGAGAACCGGTCGGTGATGACGGGGGACAGGTCGAGGCCCTTTTCCAGCAGGACGGACATGTTGTACCAGGTCTCGTACATCTCCCGGCCGTACACGCCCTTGATGGTGATCATGGACGTCACGACGGTGGACCAGTCGACGGCGAACTCCTCGGCGGGCAGCCCCAGCATGGCGATCCTCCCGCCGTGGGTCATGCTCGCGATCATGTCGCGCATGGCCGCCGGGTTGCCGGACATCTCCAGCCCGACGTCGAAGCCCTCGCGCAGGTGGAGCTGGCGCATGCCCTCGGCGATGGAGGAGCGGGAGACGTTGAGGGCGAGGGAGACGCCGAGCTTGCCGGCCAGGTCGAGCCGCTCGTCGCTGACGTCGGTGATCATCACGTTGCGCGCGCCGACGTGCGTGGCCACGGCCGCGGCCATGAGGCCGATCGGGCCCGCGCCGGTGATCAGCACGTCCTCGCCGACGAGGGGGAAGGACAGCGCGGTGTGCACGGCGTTGCCGAACGGGTCGAAGATGGCCGCCACGTCGGGGTGGACGGGCACGCGGTGCACCCAGACGTTCGAGGCGGGCAGCGTGACGTATTCGGCGAACGCGCCGTCCCTGTTCACCCCGAGCCCGACCGTGTTGCGGCACAGGTGCCTGCGGCCCGCCATGCAGTTGCGGCACTTGCCGCACACGATGTGACCCTCGCCGCTGACGAGGTCGCCGACGGCGATGTCCTCGACGCCCGGCGCCACCTCGACCACGTGCCCGGAGAACTCGTGCCCGACGATGAGCGGGAGCTCCAGGGTGTGCCGCGCCCAGTCATCAAATTTCCGGATATGGAGGTCTGTGCCGCAGATGCCGGTCCGCAGGACCCGGATCTTCACCTCGCCCGGTCCCAACGCCGGCTCCGGCACGTCCACCAGCCACAGGCCAGGCTCGGCCCTCTCCTTGACCAGCGCTTTCATCCCCGTACCTTTCGCCGTCTACGAACCTAACGCACTGTGCCCGCTGCACTCGGGACGTGTCCATCGAAGGATTCTTAAGTGCCCCCTCAGACCTGCTTCACGCGACCTTGTTGAATGGGTCGAGAGCTCAGAAAGACACCAGTGGAAGATCTGCGCATCGGAGTCATCGGCCTCGGCCTGCGTACCAGCCTCGCCCGGGCCGCGCACCGGCCCGGCAGGGGCTCGGTCGTGGCCGCGCTGTGCGACTCCGACCCGGCCGTGCTCAAAAGGCAGGCCGGTACGTTCGAGGCGGAGTTCCTGACCGAGGACCACCGCGAACTGCTCGGCCGGGACGACCTCGACGCGATCGTGGTGAACACGCCCGACGACACGCACGAGCGCCTCGCGATCGACTGCCTCCGGGCCGGCAAGGCCGTCTACCTGGAGAAGCCGATGGCCATCACCGTGGAGGGCTGCGACAACATCCTGCGCGCCGCCCGCGAGAGCGGGACCCGGCTGTACGTGGGGCACAACATGCGGCACATGGGCGTGGTACGCCTGATGCGCGACATCATCGGCAAGGGCGTCATCGGCGAGCCGAAGACCGTCTGGGTGCGCCACTTCGTGTCCTACGGCGGCGACTACTACTTCAAGGACTGGCACGCCGACCGCACCCGCACCACCGGCCTGCTCCTGCAGAAGGCGGCCCACGACCTCGACGTGATCCACTGGCTCGCCGGCGGCTACACGACCAGGGTGAACGCCCTCGGCGACCTGATGCTCCACGGCGACCTGCCGCGCCGGGCCCCCGGCACGCCGCGGCCCGAGGGCTGGCTGCAGGAGTACGAGTGGCCGCCCACGTCGCGCAAGAACCTGCACCACGTCGTGGACGTCGAGGACGTCTCGGTCATGAACATGCGCCTGGACAACGGTGTCATCGCCGCCTACCAGCAGTGCCACTTCTCGCCCGACTACGTGCGCAACTACACCGTGATCGGCACCGAGGGGCGGCTGGAGAACTTCGGCGACGGGCCGGGGGACACGGTCAAGGTCTGGAACACCGGGCCCAGCGGTTACCGGGACGACTGTGACATCGCGTACAAGGTGCCCGCGGCGCAGGGCTCCCACGGGGGCGCGGACGTGGAGATCGTGACGGAGTTCCTCAGGTTCGTCAGGGAGGGCGGGGCGACCGACACCTCGCCGGTGGCGGCGCGGATGAGCGTGGCGGCCGGGTACATGGCGACGATGTCGCTGCGGGACGGCGGGATGCCGTACGACGTGCCGGGGCTGGACGCCGGGCTGGCGGCGTACTTCGACAACGGGCAGGTGGAACCCGGAGGCGCGGCCGGACAGTAACCAGATGTGGATATGTCGATACGCGCCCGCATACGCGACGGGGACCAGGCGGCCTTCGGGCAGCTCTTCGACGAGTGCTCGAAGGCCGTCTACAACCACGCCTTCCGCCTGACCGGCAACTGGTCCACCGCCGAGGACGTGATGGCGCTGACGTTCCTGGAGGCATGGCGGTTACGTACGAAGATCGACCCCGAGGGCGGCTCGCTGAGGCCCTGGCTGCTCGGCATCGCGACCAACGTGCACCGCAACGTGCGCCGCGCCGCCCGCCGGCACGACGACGCCCTGGCCCGGCTGCCCAGGGGCGAGCGGGTGCCGGACTTCGCCGACGAGGTCGTGGGCCGCATCGATGACGCCGACCGGCTGGCCGCCGTCCGCCGGGCCTACGACCGGCTGCGCCGGCAGGAGCAGGACGTCTTCGCGCTGTGCGTGTGGGCCGGCCTCGACTACGCCCAGGCGGCGGAGGCGCTCGGCATCCCGGTGGGCACGGTCCGGTCCCGGCTGTCACGGGCCCGCGGGAAACTCGCCGGCGCCGGGGAACCACCTCCGCAGCGGCGACAGGTAGTAGGTGACCGAGGCCCCTCGAAGGAGGAGATCCGATGAACTGGCCGACCGAGCGCGATCTTCCCGAGGGCCGTCACCGGCTGCTCAAGGAGTTCGTCATGACCGAGATCGACCGGGCGCCCGCCGGACGCCGCCGCCCCCGCCTCGCCGTGCTGGCCCCCGCCCTGGGGCTGGCGGCCGCCGCCGCGCTGGCCGTACCGCTGCTGCTCGGCGGCACTCCCGCGTACGCGGTGACCAAGGGGGCCGACGGGTTGATCCACATCACCATCAACGAGGCCAGGAACCCGGAGAGCCTGCAGGAGGAGCTGCGGGGGATGGGGGCGAACGTGGTCGTGGACTACATCCCGATGGGCAAGAAGTGCAGCCCCCAGCCCCGCGCCGCCCGCTTCCTCACCACCGACGAGGCCGAACTGTCCGTCTGGCCGGCCCCGGAGGGCGGCGAACCGGGCTTCACCATCGACCCGAGCGTGATCGGGCCGGGGCAGACGGGGGTGCTGGAGTTCAGCGTGGGCGAGAACAACGGCGGGGTGATCGCCGGCATCTGGGCCCGGGTGGGCGAGGGACCGATCGCCGACTGCGTGCTCGTGGACACCACGGACGCGCCGCTGTCGCACTGACGCCCCCGAAGGGCCGGACGCCCGTCGCGCGAGAGCCGTGCGACGGGCTACAACCTGGAACTTCCGTGTGGTTCTCAATCGCGAGCCCACCGACGCGGAGACGGACGCTCTGTACGAAGCAGGACTGGACGACTGCTCGATAGCCGGCGGTCCGGACGGCAGCGTTCACCTCAGATGCGATCGTGCGGCGGCAAGCCTGCTGGACGCCGTCGCCTCCGTGCTCACCGATCTCCGTAGGGTCGAGGGCCTTTGGGCAGTCGGCGTCGGCCAAGGGGACGGGGTGACGCTGGGGGATGCGGCGCGGCGGCACGGTGGGCGTACGCAGGCGAGCCTGCGTCAGCTCGCCGCCGGGCAGCGCGGTCCCGGCGGTTTTCCGGAGCCGGTCATGGAGGCCGACAACATCAGCATCTACTCCTGGGCCGAGATCTCCGACTGGCTTCGCACCAGGATGGGCGACGACATCGCGCCCGTGAACCGGGACATCGCGCTCGCCGACGCGGCCGTCAAGCTGGCCTGCCGGGCCAGGGCCGCGCACCAGGAGACCCGGATCCGGCACCTGATCGACGTCGCCTGACCCCTGACGGCCATGCCGCGGCAGTGTCTTCCCTCGACTCCGCACCACAAAGGGGCGCCCGCCACACGGCGGGCGCCCCTGGTGCGATCTGTCAGCGGTCGGCCTCCGTCGGCTTCCGGTCCAGGTCGGGGAACGGGGACGGCTCCTGGGCGGCCTGGGTGAGCTGCCGGGGGCCGTTCGGGCTCTCCGCCTCCTGGGCGTCGGCCACCGCCTCGGCCGCCGCCTCCGAGGCCTTGGCGACCTCCTCGTCCGCCGCCGACGTCTCCGGCAGCTCCTCCCGGGTGGCCGCCGAGCGGGGCAGGGCCTCCGTGAACGCCTTCGAGACGCCCTGCAGCGCCGAGGTGACCTCGCTGGGGATGACCCAGAACGTGTTGCCCTCGCCCTGCGCGAGCTGCGGCAGGACCTGGAGGTACTGGTAGGCCAGCAGCTTCGGGTCCGGGTCGTTGCGGTGGACCGCCTGGAAGACCTGGTCGATGGCCCGCGACTGGCCCTCGGCCTCCAGGATGGCGGCCGCGCGCTGGCCCTCCGCGCGCAGGATGCTGCTCTGCTTGTCACCCTCGGCCGTGAGGATCTGCGACTGGCGCTGGCCCTCGGCGTTCAGGATGGCGGCGCGCTTGTCGCGCTCGGCCCGCATCTGCTTCTCCATCGCGTCCTTGATGGTCTTCGGCGGGTCGATGGCCTTGACCTCGACGCGGTTGACGCGCAGGCCCCACTTGCCCGTGGCCTCGTCGAGGACGCCGCGCAGCTGGCTGTTGACGGTGTCGCGGGAGGTCAGGGTCTTCTCCAGGTCCATGGAGCCGACGACGTTGCGCAGCGTGGTGACCGTGAGCTGCTCGACACCCGTGATGTAGTTGGCGATCTCGTACGCCGCCGCCCGCGGGTCGGTGACCTGGAAGTACAGGACGGTGTCGATCTCGACGACCAGGTTGTCCTCGGTGATGACGGGCTGCGGGCGGAACGAGACGACCTGTTCCCGGAGGTCGATCATGGGGTAGACGCGGTCGATGTACGGGATGACGAAGTTGAGACCGGGCTTGAGCGTGCGGTGGTAACGGCCGAGGCGCTCGACGTTGCGGGCGCGGGCCTGCGGGACGATCCGCACGGCCTTGAGCAGGGTCATCACCGCGAAGAGTATGACGAAGAGTCCGACCAGCAACAGCGGGTCCATGGGTCACTCCCGGGGATATACGAGGGCTGTGGCGCCCTCGATCTCGATGATGTCGACGGTCGCCCCCGTGGGGATCACCAGGGTCTCGTCGTAGGCGCGCGCCGACCACTCCTCGCCACCGATGCGTACGCGACCGTCACGGCCCGTCACTTCGGCGACGACGTAGGCGGGCTTTCCGACGAGTGCTTCCACGCCGAACCGCTGCAGCGGTGGCTGCTTGATATGGCGCATGGCGATCGGCCTGAGCACCAGCAGGCCGGCCGCGGAGGAGGCTGCGAAGAACAGTAACTGCAGGGGAACGGGCAACCCGAGGGCCGCGGTCGCGGCGGTCAGCAGCGCCGCCACCCCGAGGAGACCGAGCGAAGCCGTGAGCGTGAATATCTCGGCCACGCCCAGAACGACTGCGAGGATTACCCAGATGATCCATTCATCCATGTCGGCCCTCCTGTATGGGACAACGGGCCTGAGGTCGTAAGTGGTTCCCCTTCTCCTACCGTAGTCCCGATATCAGCGGTTCGGCACCCCGACGCGTGCGGTGTCGGATTCGCGCAGAGCACTTCCCTGGCGCCATTTCTCCCACGAGAGTTGCCAGAAACCCCATCCGTTGTCCCATTCGAGCGGGCGGCTGGTGCCGGTGATCGTGACAGGGTCGCCGCGCAGGGAGGACTCGTAGAACCAGGCCGCCTGATCGGGCCGGGAATTGATGCAGCCGTGGCTGACATTGGCCCGGCCCTGCGCCCACACGTTGTCCTTGGCGTGCACGTATTCGCCGCTGTTGGAAATGCGCACGGCGTGGTCGATCATCATGTCGTAAAAGCCGGGGTCGCCTTCCTCGCGGCCCGGGGAAATCATCCGGACCGGATTTCCCTTGTCCATGGTCAGGTGGACGCCGCTGGTCGTGGTGTATTCGCGGGTGGTGGCGTTTCCGGCGCTGATGGCCATGCGCTGGACGACCGCTCCGTCGCGCCGGACGACCATCTGATGCGTCCGGGTGTCGATCGTGCTGGTCTGCTCGCGGCCGACGGTGAAGGAGAAGGTCGAGTCGGTGCCGCCGAACAGGCCCTCGCCCGCGCGTACGCCCGCCAGATGGGCGGTGACCGTGACCGTCTGCCGGGGCGTCCAGAACCGCCGGGTGCGGTAGACCACCTGCGTGTCGCTGGTCCAGCGCCAGGCCCCCTCGACCGGCGTCCGCGAGGTGACCTCGAGCGTCCGCTCGACGGCCGCCTTCTCCTCCACGGGAGCGTCGAAGTCGATGACGATCGGCATGCCGGTGCCGACCGTCTCGCCGGGCAGCGGCGAGGTGGCGGCCACCTGGAGCGTGTTCGTGGCGGCGCGGGTGTGGATGCGGCCCATGGCCACCGTGGCCGGCGCGCCCTCGCGGGAGGCGGTGGCGGTCACCGTGTATTCGGTGGCGGGCTTGAGCGTCCAGTCGGTGCGCCACGTCGTACGCGAGTCGTCGAGCCGGCCGGGCACCGGCTCGCCGTCCTGGTAGACCAGCACCTGCGTGAGCGTGCCGCCGTGCGCCCTGATCACCAGGCCCCGGTCTGGCCAGGCCCGCTTGGTGTCGAACGGCGGCCAGACCTGCACGACCGGCGGCGGCGACGTGGGCTCGGTGGGGCCGGAACCGCAGCCGGAGACGGAACAGACCAGGCAGACCAGGAGGAAGGCGACACAGAACATCGCGGCACGACGCATGTGACTCCTGCTTTCCGAGGGAAGGGGAGACCCCAGGGTAGCGGTGAGTCAACACGCAGGCACCTTGAGTTACCTATCCGACGATTCCGGAAACCTCCCCCAATGTCAGGCCGGCCGCGGTCGCGCGGATGGTGACCGTGTCGCCGTCGTGCAGGAACGCGCGGGTCTCCCCGCCCGCCAGCTTGATCGGGTCGGTCCCGTTCCACGTCAGCTCGATGAGCGAGCCGCGCTCGCCCCGCTCGGGGCCGGAGATCGTGCCGCTGGCGAACAGGTCGCCGGTGCGCAGCGAGGCCCCGTTCACCGTCATGTGCGCGAGCATCTGGTCCGGCGTCCAGTACATGGCCGAATACGGAGGCCGCGACACCACCTCCCCGTTGAGCAGCACCTCCAGCGAGATGTCCAGCCCCCAGTCGGCCTTCCGGCGCAGGTAGGCGGGCGGCTCGGGATCCTGGGCGCGGCCGGGGATCCTGGGCAGCGCCTCCAGCGGGGTGATCCACGGGGAGATCGACGTGGCGAACGACTTGGCCAGGAACGGCCCCAGCGGCACGTATTCCCACGACTGGATGTCGCGCGCGCTCCAGTCGTTGACCAGCGTCACCCCGAACACGTGATCCTCGAACGCCCCGGCCGGCGAGCCCATCGCGGTCGGCACGCCCACCACGAACCCCAGCTCCGCCTCGATGTCGAGCTTCTGGCACGGGCCGAACTTCCCCGGCCCGAGCTGCCCCTGCGGGCGCGCGACCGGCGTGCCCGACACCACGACCGTGCCCGACCTGCCGTGGTAGCCGACGGGCAGGTGCCGCCAGTTCGGCTGCAGCGGCTCGGAGCCGGGGCGGAAGATCTTGCCGATGTTGCTCGCGTGGTCGAGCGAGCAGTAGAAGTCGACGTAGTCGGCCACCTCGAACGGCATGTGCAGGCGCACCTGGTCCAGCGGGATCAGGTGCCGCTCGGTGACGGAGACGTCGCCGGTGAGCTTGTTCCGGATCAGCGTCCTGGTGTCGTGCCAGGCCGTGCGGCCCCTGGCCATGAACGGGTTGAGCGAGGGGGCCGCGAAGACCTCGTCGTGCAGCGCGGGGGCCAGGTCGAGCACCTTGTCGCCGTACCGGACGCCGACCCGGGGTTGTTCCCCGGGACAGGAGAAGACGCCGTACGGCAGGTTGTCCACCCCGAAGCTCACGAAGCCTCCTCGATCAGTCCGAGCGTGCGCAGGTCGTCAAGGGGCGTGGCGGTGCTGCACGAGCCGTAGCTCACCAGCAGCCGCCGCGCCTGCTCGGCCGTGTCGTCCGGTACGGCGCCCGCCAGCCGTACGAGGTGGCCGACGTCGGTGGTGCGCAGCACCGGCACCGGGTCGCGCCCCTCCACGGCCTCGCAGACGGCCAGCAGCAGGTTGAGGAAGCCGTGCCGGTCCACGCCGAGCGAGGGGTCGAAGTGGCGTACGGCGTGGTGCAGCCCGGCCGTGGCCTTGAACGGGATGTCGTTCTCGGCGCAGGACCTGATGAACTGCCCGAGATGCTCGGCCGGCGGGAACATGTCGGCCGAGGAGCCGCCGCAGCGGATCTTCAGGCCGCAGTCGTCGGGCACGTCCAAGGAGATCTTGCGCGGCACCACCTCGGCGAAGAGCCGCACCCCGTCGGGCAGGCGCAGCCGGTCGGCCAGCGTCTGGACGGACGTGTCGGGCGGCAGCCGCATCTCGACGTAGTCCACCGGGAGGTCGCCGAAGTCGGGCAGCTCGGAGGTGTCGGCGATCAGCCCGATCCGGCGCGGCCGGAAGTCCATGCCGCGCAGCCGGTCGAGCCGGCTGGCCGGGCACAGGAAGCGGTGCGTGAGCACCGGGCTGCCGTGCTCCAGGTCCCGCTGGTTGCGGGCCAGGGCCTCGTCCATGTGCAGGGACGTCGGCGGGAACAGGCCCGCGTCGTCGATCAGTGCGCTGTAGAGCCTCATCGTGCCCAGGTCCATGCGTAGCCGGGATCCTCGCAGGACAGGGCGCCCTGGCCGAGGTCGAGCGGGCGGAACGTGTCCACCATGACGGCCATCTCGCTCGTCACCGTGACGCCGCGCGAGACCGCGTCGATCACCGCCTCCACCGCCCCGGGCTGCGGCCCGTGCGTGAAGCCGGCCGGATGCAGCGAGATCGACCCGACGTCGATGCCGGAGCCCTTGCGCGCGGAGTAGTCGCCGCCCACGTAGAACATGAACTCGTCGGAGTCCACGTTGTGGTGGTTGTACGGGATCGGGATGGCCTCCGGGTGGTAGTCCAGCGGCCGGGGACAGAACGAGCAAACCACGAACCCCGGCCCCTCGAACGTCTGGTGCACCGGCGGCGGCGCGTGCGTCTTCTTCACGATCGGCTCGAAGTCGTTGATGTTGAACGCGTACGGATAGAGGTAGCCGTCCCAGCCCACGACGTCGAACGGGTGGTTGCGGTAGACGAGCCGGGTCAGCCCGCCGCGCGTGCGTACGAGCACCGGCACCTCCTCGCCCTCCACGACGTGCGGCTCGGCGGGGGCGCGCAGGTCGCGCTCGCAGTAGGGCGCGTGCTCCAGGAACTGCCCGTACTGCGACAGGTAGCGCTTGGGCGGCCTGATGTGCCCGGACGCCTCGATGGCCAGCACGTTCACCGGCCCGTCGGGCACCCAGCGGTGGATGGTGCCGGTCGGGATGACGACGTAGTCTCCCTCGCCGGCCTCGATCACGCCGTAGGTGGACTCGAAGCGCACGCGCCCGCTCTGCACGTAGACGCACTCGTCGCCCATGGAGTTGCGGTAGAGCTCGCTCGGCCGGTCGCTGGTGGCGTACGACAATCGGACGTCGGCGTTGCCTGCCAGGGAGATGCGGCCCGTGATCAGGTCGCCGGCGCTCGCCAGCTCCTGGGTGCGGAAGTGGCGCGGTGAGAGCGGCAGGTTGGGCTCCAGGCGGGTCTCGGCCGAGGGGGTGACGGCCTCCGCCTTGAGGATCGCCGTCGGCAGGTGACGGTGGTAGAGCAGCGAGGAGTCGGACGAGAAGCCCTCCTCGCCCATCAGCTCCTCCGCGTAGAGACCGCCGTCCGGCCGCCTGAACTGCACGTGCCGCTTGCGCGGCACCTCTCCCACGACCCGGTAGTACGGCATCCCGGCCCCTCCATGCATGTCCGATTATCGGACGGAAGTGTCCTCTATATGTGATTACGGTCTGCCATCGGCCGGGAGATGTCAACCCAGCGCGGCCGCCAGCTCGGCGGCCGCGGCCACCACGCGTGGCCCGGTGGCCTCTCCCAGCGGCCCGAACGTCACCACTCCGACCGACGCCTCCAGCCATGGCAGCCCGGTGACCGGCGCGGCGACGCCGCGGGCTCCCTCCTGCAACTGCCCCTCCGTGATGAAGTAGTCATGCCGTCCCTCGCGCAGCGCCAGGATCGCCCGCCCCGCCGCGCCTCTGGCCAGCGGATGGCGCGAGCCCTCGCGGTAGGCCACGTGCATGTCGGTCCAGGACGGCTCCACCACCGCCACCGCCAGCCCGTCGTCGCCCTCGGCCACGGTCAGGTGCGCGGTCGCGCCGACCTGCTCGGCCAGCCGCCGCAGCGTGGGCACCGCCGCCGCGCGCAGCAGCGGTTGCACGGCCTGGGCCAGCGCCAGCACCCCGAACCCGAGGTGCACCCGGCCCTCGGCGTCCCGGCGGACGAAACCCTCGCCCATCAGCGTCGTCAGCAGCCGGTACACCACGGGCCGGCTCAGCGACAGCTCCGTGCTCAGCTCGGTCGGCGTGCGCCCGTCCTTGCCGTCGGCGAGCAGTCTCAGCAGGCGGAGCCCGCGTTCCAGGGTCTGAGCGGATTCAGCGGCCATGCGATCGATTATCTAGTGACGCTGCGCGGTTACGGGGGTACGTATCGACATAGAAGAGCCGGGGGGTAATCATGCGGCAAAGGTGGGTTCTCCTGCTTGCCGGGCTGGCCATGTGTGCCTTGTCGCCTGCCCTGCCCTCGCTCACCACGCCCATGGCCAGCGAGACCCCGCTCACCCCGACCGGCCGCAACGTGGTCGAGGACACCTTCTACGTCACCGAGGGCATCGAGGTGAACCAGCGGCTGCTGCCCACCGCGAAGGGCGTGGCCTTCCGCCCCGCCTACCTCGCCGTCGGCATCAAGGTCGACCAGAGCGGCCGCCTGTACGGCAGACCGCAGCGCTCCGGCACCTACGTCGCCCGCGTCCAGGTCTGCGCCGGCCCGGCGTGCCGGACACAGCAGCTCACGCTCGTGGTGCTGGCCAACGTGCCGTGGGAGCCGCGCGAGCTGACCTTCCCCGGCCGGGCGGGCGCGGCGCTGGACGGCGAGATCGGCATCAACGGCGGCCCCCCGGGCGTGGTGCCCACCTTCACCGTCACCGACCTCGACAAGGTGCCCGACGGCGTGAGCATCGGCCCCGACGGCCACGTGGGCGGCGTCCCGGCCGCGCCGGGCATCTCCGAGGTGCCGGTGCGGATCTGCGTGGCGGGCAACTGCGCCGGCGTCGTCGTACGTCTGATCATCGTGTGACTCGCTCTTGCGGCGGCACGTGGTTTCCGGTCACCGTGGTCTCATGAAATCGGTCATTGTGGTCGGAGCGGGCATTTGGGGGTCGTCACTGGCGCTGCGGCTGGCCGAGAGCGGCTGGCAGGTGACGCTGGTCGAGCAGCACAGGCCGGGTCACGTCCGGCAGGCCAGCGCGGGGGAGACCCGGCTGCTGCGCTGCGCGCACGGCGAGGACGACTGGTACGCCCGGCTCGCCTGGCAGGCCAGGGACGGCTGGCGGCGCCTCGGCGAGCGGGCCGGCGAGGAGCTGTACCAGGAGGCGGGCATGGTGTGGTTCGCCGGGACGCCGGACGGGTGGGAGCACGCCAGCGCCCGAGTCCTGAAAAATCTGGACATCGCGTGTGAGGTGCTGGACCCGGCCGACGGCGGCAGGTTCTTCCCCGACTTCCGCGGCGACGACCTCAGCTTCCTGCTCTGGGAGCCGCACGCCGGCGTGATCAGGGCACGGCGGGCCACCCAGGTGACGGCGGGGCTGGCCACGGCCGCCGGGGTGCGCCTGGTCAGGGCGCGGGCGGTGCCCGTGGCCGGGGAGGCGGCGCCGTACGCGTGCGCGGTCGAGATCGACGGCGAGGTGCGGCACGCCGACCGGGTGGTCTGGGCGTGCGGCGCGTGGCTGCCCGAGCTGTTCGACGGGCTGCCGATCACCGTGACCAAGCAGGACACGCTGCACTTCGCGGTGCCGTCCGCGTGGTCGGTCCCCGAGACGCCGGCCTGGGTGGACCACGGAGCCTCGGCCTACGGGCACGGCGACGTGGACGGGGTGGGGATGAAGGCGACCTCCGACGCGGAGGGGCCGCCGTACGAGCCCGAGCACGGCGAGCGGGTGGTCGACCCGGGCAGCGTCGAGCGGGCCAGGACCTACCTGGGGCGCAGGTTCCCCTCGCTGGCGGCCGCGCCGGTGCTGTTCACCCAGGTCTGCCAGTACGCGCTCACGCCCGACGCCGAGTGGCTGCTCGCCGAGGCGTCACCCGGGGTGTGGCTGCTGGGCGGGGACTCCGGGCACGGGTTCAAGCACGCCCCGGCGCTGGCCGGCTACGTGGCGGGCGTGCTGGACGGCGCGTACGAGCCCGAGCCCCGCTTCGGGCCGCACCCGCGCACCCCCACCCGCGGGCTGAGGACGAGCGGCGAGGTCTGGTAGGGCGCGCCTCACTCGAAGTCGGGGGCCGGCGGGCATGATCCGGACCGGGTGCGCGGCGCACACTTCAAGGACGAACGCGCACGTGAAGGAGCCCGCCATGAGTCCCACCACGATCACCGACCTCCGCCCGACCGAGCACCCGTCGCCCCCGCCCGTCGTCCACACCGCCTCCATGCTCTGGTTGTCGGCGGTCGCGTTCGGCGCGTTCGAAGCCGTGCTGATGATCGCCGGAGAGCTGTACGAGGGCACCTCGGCGCTCGGGCAGTTGCTGCCGGGCGCCGGGTTCCGGCTGGCCGTGTTCGCCGGGGCGGTCTACCTGGCGCTGCGGCTGAAGCAGGGGGCGAACTGGGCGCGCTGGACCCTGGCCGGCACGCTCGGCGTGTTCGGCACGCTCTCGCTGGTGGTCGAGCCCGTCCAGTGGTTGCTGGCGGGCGGGTCGATCGGCGAGGCCATGGCCGGGGCCGACGCCGTGGGATGGGCCTTCGCGGTGA
This sequence comes from Nonomuraea sp. KM90, assembly GCF_052246675.1. Classification (NCBI taxonomy): domain Bacteria; kingdom Bacillati; phylum Actinomycetota; class Actinomycetes; order Streptosporangiales; family Streptosporangiaceae; genus Nonomuraea; species Nonomuraea sp. KM90. The sequence continues at coordinate 55,925 of NZ_JBQQCB010000007.1, forward strand.
GCCGGATCCTGCACGTGCTGGCCGTGCTGGGAGCGGTGGCCCTGATGTTCCAGCCCAGGGCCAACGCCTACTTCAGGTCGGCCGGGGCGGCCGCCTGAGGCTGGGGCGCGCGCAGGTTGCGCACTCCGGGGGACAGCAGCGCGGCCAGCGTGGACACCACGACCAGGACCGCGCAGCCGAGCAGCGACTCCTCCGTACCGAAGAACGCCGCCGCCGGCCCCGCCAGCAGCAGCCCGATCGGGCCGAACATGAGCGACCCGAGCACGTCGTACGAGCTGACCCGCGACAGCGACTCGGCCGGGACCTCGCGCTGCATCGTCGTCTGCCACAGCACGCCGAACACGTCGAAGCACACGCCGAGCACGAAGGCCCCGGCCACGATCGCCCAGAGCGGCGAGTCGAGCCCGAGCAGCACGTACGGCAGCGCGGTCGGCAGGCAGAGCAGCACCGCCACCAGGATCGGCCGGCGCGGGCGCAGCCGCAGCGCCACCAGCACGCCGGCGATCGTCCCGACGGCCTCGCCCACCAGGAACGCCGACCAGGCCATCGGGCCGCCCAGCGACTCCTTCGCCAGCAGCGGGCCGAGCACGCCGTGCCCGGCCTGGATGGCCATGACCATCAGCGAGAACTGCGCGACCACCACCCAGATCCACTGCCGCGAGCTGAACTCCCGCCAGCCGTCCCGCAGGTCGCCCAGCACCGAGTGGGCCTCGCCACGGGGGCGCTCGCCCGGCTGCAGGCGCAACCGCGCGATCAGCACGCCCGCCACGGCGAACATCGCGCCGCTCACGACCAGCGCCCAGCCCCCGCCGAACAGCACCACCGTGCCGCCGCCCAGCACCGCGCCCGCCACGCGCGAGGCGTTGGCACCTAGGCCGAGCAGCGCGTTGCCGGTCTGCAGCCGCTCGGCGGGGACCACCTCGGGGATGATCCCGGTGAGCGCCGGGAACGTGATCGCCGTGGCCACCCCGGCCAGCGCCGCCGCCGCGACCAGCGCGGGCAGCGGGGTCCAGCCGCTGAGCAGCATCGCCGCCAGCGCGAAGAACGCGGCCGCCATGAGGAACTCGCCGGTCATCATCACCCGCTGGCGCGGCAGCCGGTCCGCGATCACCCCGCCGACCAGCATGAACAGGATCATGGGCAGCGACTCGGCGGTGAGCACCACGGACAGCGTCGAGGCGGTGGCCCCGGGCATGTCGAGGATGGCGAACGCCAGCGCCACGGGGGCGAACGCGCTGCCCAGCATGGAGATCGTCCGTGCTGACAGCAGGAGTGCGAAGCGCCGGTCCCGGAGCAGCTCGAGATCGCTGACAAAACTATGCACCGGCGCAAACCCCCTGAAAAACGGCCAAACCCCACCATCCTGCCGTAATGTGCGGCCGTTGTCGTGTGCTTATTTATTGTCACGCGGCCAACAAGACCGATCGCGGAATGTGCCGGTGTTTGGCAAGAATCGCGACTGCTTCTCCCGTAATTTGCTAGGTCCCTGCTGACGGCGAGGGGACCAGGCATGCGCGACATGTTGATCGCCCGGGTGGCCCGGTGGGCACGGGAGATCCCGGAAGCGCCCGCGTACACGTTCGTCGACCACCTCGGGGACGGCTCCCGCCGGACGCTCACCTGGGGCGGCGCGGACCTCAGGGCCAGGGCTCTGGCCGTGCGGCTGCGCGAGCTGGCCGGGCCCGGCGACCGGGCGGCGGTGCTCGCGCCGCAGGGGCTCGACTACGTCGTGGCGATGCTCGGTGTGATGTACGCGCGGCTGGTCGCGGTGCCGCTGTTCGCCCCCGGGCTGCCGGGGCACGCCGAGCGGCTGGCCGGGGCGTACGCCGACGCCGGCCCCCTTGTCGTGCTGACCACCACGGCCGCGCTGCCCGGCGTCACCGACTTCCTGGCCACCGCCCCGGCGCCGAAGCACGTGCTCTGCGTGGACACCGTCTCCGACCTGCTCGCCGACGAGTGGGAGGGCGAGCCGGCCGGGCCCGGCGACCTGGCCTACCTGCAGTACACCTCCGGCTCGACCCGCGCGCCGGCCGGGGTCGAGATCACCCACGCGAACCTCACGGCCAACGCCACCCAGCTCTGGGAGGTGTTCCGGGCGCGGCCCAGGACCTCCGTGGCGGCGCTGTGGCTGCCGCTCTTCCACGACATGGGGCTGGTCGCCACCGTGGCGATGCCGATGATGGGCGGGAACCAGGCGGCGTTCATGGATCCGGTGGCGTTCGTCATGCGGCCGGTGCGCTGGCTGCGGCTGCTGTCGGAGTTCGGCGACGTGTTCACCGGCGGGCCCAACTTCGCCTACGAGTACACCGCCGCCCGCGTCAGCCCCCAGGAGAAGGAGGGGCTGGACCTGTCCGGGGTACGGGTCATGCTGAACGGGGCGGAGCCGGTGCGGCCGGGCGCTATCGAGGCGTTCGACACGGCGTTCGCCGGGTGCGGGCTGCGGCCGGAGGCGCACACGCCCGCGTACGGGCTGGCCGAGGCGACCGTCTTCGTGACTGCGACCGGACGGGACGAGCGGCCCGTGGTGACCGCGTTCGACCGGGACGCGCTGCGCGACGGGCGGGCGGTGCCTTCCTCGGGCCCGGGGCCGCGCACCATGCTCGTCTCCTGCGGCCGTCCCCACGGCCAGGTGGTACGCGTCGTCGGCCCGGACGGGCGGGCGCGGCCCGACGGGGAGGTGGGCGAGGTTTGGGTGCAGGGGCCGAACGTGGCCCGCGCCTACTGGCGGGATCCCGGCCGCAGCGCGGAGGTGTTCGGGGCGGTGCTGGAGGACGCGGACGGGACCTGGCTGCGCACCGGCGACCTCGGCGTGCTGCACGACGGCCGGCTGTACGTCACCGGCCGGATCAAGGACCTGGTCATCGTGGACGGGCGCAACCACTATCCCCAGGACATCGAGGCCACGGTGCAGGAGGCGCACCCGGCGGTGCGGCGGGACCGGGTCGCGGCCTTCGCGGTGTCCGGGGAGCCGCCCGGAGAGCCGCCCGGGGAGCGGCTGGTGGTGGTGGCCGAGCGGTCGCGGCTCGGGCTGGACGCGGACGCCGGTGAGGTGGGCCGGGCGGTGCGCGCGGCGGTCTGGAAATATCACGAACTATCGGTGCATGACTTCGTGCTGACCGGCGCCGGGGCCGTGCCGAGGACGTCCAGCGGGAAGATCGCCCGGCGGGCGTGCCTGCGGGCGTACCTGGAGGGCGCCCTTGTTTGAGCGGGCCGGTCGCCTGGTCTACCGCGGCAGGTGGACGCTGCTGGTGCTGACGCTGGCGGCGGCCCTCCTGGTGGCGCCGCTGGGGCTGGAGCTGTTCGGGCGGATGGCGGACGGCGGCTTCGAGGACCCGCGCGCCGACTCCACGACCGCCGCGCGCTGGAACGACCAGTGGTACGGCGGTCACGCCCCCGACGTGGTCGTCCTCTACCGGCACCCCTCGGTCGAGGTGCGCGACCCCCGGTACAAGCGGGCCGTGCACGACTCGCTGCGCCGGTTGCCGGCCGAGCACGTGCGCCGGATGGTCACGTACTGGACGACCGGGGCGAAGGAGATGGTGTCCCGGGACGGGCATTCGACGTACGCGCTGGTCACGCTGAAGGGGGACGAGCAGCGCGCGTACGCGGCCATAGCCGCGCGGCTCAGGACCGTCGAGAACCTGTACGTGTCCGTCGGCGGCGCGGTGCCGCTGCTGAAGGAGCTCAACGACCAGACCGCCGCCGACCTCGCCCGCGCCGAGGCCATCTCCATGCCGGTGCTGCTCGTGCTGCTCGTCGTGGTGTTCGGCAGCCTGGTGGCGGCCGGGCTGCCGCTGCTCGTGGGGCTGCTCGCGGTGCTCGGCGCCCTGGTGCTGTTACGGCTGCTCACCGAGGTCACCGAGGTCTCCGTCTTCTCCCTGAACGTCGTCACCATGCTCGGGCTCGGCCTGGCCATCGACTACTCGCTGTTCGTGCTCAAGGCGTTCAGGGAGGAGATCGGGCGCGGGGCCTCGAACGAGCAGGCCGTGGTGCGCACGATGGCCACCGCCGGGCGCACCGTGGCCTTCTCCGGGCTGACGGTGGCCACGGCGCTGCTGGGGCTGCTGCTGTTCCCGCAGATGTTCCTGCGCTCGATCGGGCTCGGGGCGGCGGCCGTGGTGCTGGTCACGATGGGCGCCGCGCTGGTCGTGCTGCCCGCCGTCCTGGGGATACTCGGGCCGCGCGTGAACGCCCTGCGCCTGACGCCCGACTTCGGGCGGCGGGAGGGCGGCGGGGTGTGGCACGCCGTCGCCTCCAGCGTGATGCGGCGGCCGCTGCTGTACCTCGTGGTGGTGACCGTGGTGCTGGTCTCGCTGGCGGTGCCCTTCCTGCACGTCAAGTTCGGGAACGTGGACCACCGGGTGCTGCCCGCCGCCTCCGAGGGCCGCCGGGTGGCCGAGACGCTCGATCGGGACTTCGCCAGGAACGCCATGTCGCCGATCGACGTACACGTCCTGGTCGAACGCACCTTCACCGGCGAGCCCGCCGTCCCCGGGCCGCTCGGGCAGGGCCACACGCCGATCAGCGCCGTCACGCCGGTGAGCCCCGTGGACGTCCGGCCCCTGGTGACCCGGCTGAAGCGGCTGCCCCACGTCACGGGGGTCGACGTGGCCGGGCTCGCGCAGGACGGCGGCGCGGTGCGGCTGTCCGTGCGCTACGACCGGGATCCCATGTCGGACGAGGCCCGCTCGCTCGTACGGTCGATCCGGGCGATGACGCCGGAGCCGAACGTGCGCCGGGTGGTGGTCGGCGGGGCCACCGCCGCGCAGCTGGACCTCCAGGACAGCCTGCTCGCGACCCTGCCGTGGATGGCGCTGGTGGTGTGCGCGGTGACGTGGGTGCTGCTGTTCGCCGCGTTCGGGTCGCTGGTGCTGCCCGTGAAGGCGCTGCTGATGAACGTCCTGTCGATCGGCGCCTCGTTCGGGGTGATCGTGTGGGCCTTCCAGGACGGTCACCTGGCCTCCGCGCTCCGGTTCACCTCCACCGGGTCCATCGAGGCGACCGTGACCGTGCTCATCCTGGCCGTGGTGTTCGGGCTGTCGATGGACTACGAGCTGTTCCTGCTGTCGCGGGTGCGGGCGGAGTGGCTGCGCACCGGGGACAACACGGCGGCCGTGGCGGCGGGGCTGCAGCAGACGGGCGGGGTGATCACCAGCGCGGCGTTGCTGCTGCTGGTGGTGATCGGTGCGTTCTCCACGGCGGGGATCACGATCGTGAAGCTGCTGGGGGTGGGGATGTTCGTGGCGATCGTGGTGGACGCCACGCTGGTGCGGGGGCTGCTGGTGCCGGCGTCGATGCGGTTGCTGGGCGGGGCGAACTGGTGGCTGCCCCGATCGTGGCGCCGCCTCCACCACCACATCGACCTCCACCCCCCGTCCCACCCCCCGTCCCACTCCCCGTCCGGGCACCCGCCCTCGCCACCACGCGCGGCGCTGCCTGCGCCGGGGCCGCCTGGCGCCACCGCATCGCGGAGCGCGGCGTCGCGTGCAAGCGCCCCGCCCCAGGACGGTCCGCCGCCTGCGTCGGTGCCGCTTTCGTCGGTGCCGCTTTCGTCCGAGGCGCGGTCAGGGCCCGGGCAGTCCCGTCCCGACCGGTTGCCGCGCCCCGCTCGGCCGCAGGGCCCGGCGCCGTCTGAGGGGGCGGTGCCGGGTGCTGCCGGGTTGCCGGGTGGGGCGTCGCCGGTGGTGACCTTCAAGGGGCGGCCGGCCGTCTTCGGGGCGGACACCGATCCCGTACCCCTGCCCACCGATCCACGGGAGGCCGTCGAGCCGGCCGGGGAGCGGCCCGGGTGGGTGCGGGTGGGGCGGGGGCGTACGAGGGTGGTGCGGGCCCGGCCCGGTGGCGGGTGGACCTGGGCGGAGGTGGACGAGTGAGCCTGGCCGTCACCCGGGTGCGGCGGCCCGCCGGGGTCTGGCCGCTGTTCGTCGTCACCGGCCTGGCCGGGTTCATGACGACGCTGGACAACACGGTCGTCACCGTCGCGCTCCCCAGCATCCAGCGCGACCTCGGCGCCCGGCTGACCGCCCTGGAGTGGGTCGCCACCGGGTACATCCTGACCTTCGCGGGCCTCATGCTCGCCGGCGGGAGGCTGGCCGACGTCCACGGGCATCGGCGGGTCCTGCTGGCGGGGCTGGGCACGTTCACGGTGGCCTCGCTCGGCGCGGGGCTCGCCGGGTCGATCCAGGTGCTGATCGCCGCCCGCCTCGTCCAGGGGGCCGGGGCGGCGCTGGTCCTGCCGGCGACGCTGGCCATGCTGGCCGGGCGGGAGGAGCGGCAGCGGTCCATGGGGGTGGCCGTGTGGATGGCCTCCGGGGCGGCGGCGCTGGCGCTGGGGCCCGTGGTGGGCGGGCTGCTCAGCCAGCACGTGCACTGGAGCTGGGTGTTCCTGGTCAACGTGCCGATGGGGGCGGTGGTCATGGGGCTGGCCACCGTGGCTGTTCCGGCGGGGGCGGGTGGTCCCGAGGCGGGCCGGGGGGTGGATCGGGCCGGGACGGCGGGGTCGGTGGCGTTCCTGGCGGCGGGGACGTTCGTGTTGATCCACGGCGGTGAGTACGGGTGGGGGTCGCCGGTCGTCGTGGGCGGGCTGGTCGCCTGTGCGGGGGGCGGGGTGGTGTTCGCGGTGGCCGAGCGGCGGGCCCGCGAGCCGATGGTGGATCTGGGGCTGTTCGCGGTGCGGAGTTTCGCCGGCGGGGTGGTCGCCCAGGTGCTCTGGGGGCTCGGCGTGAACGGGGTGTTCTTCTACACCGCGATCTTCCTGCAGGGCGTGCTGGGGTTCACGCCCACGGCCTCCGGGATGGCGTTCGTGCCGCTGGCGCTGCTGGTGGTGCTGGTCACGCCGCTGGCGCCGGCGGTGGAGCGGCGGCTGGGGGCCGGGCGGACGGTGGCGGCCGGGCTGGTGCTCGTGGCCTTGGGCATGGCCCTGGCCGCCACGCTGCAGGCCGGGGACGGGTGGGGGCGGCTGCTGCCCGCCGTGTGCGCGATCGGGGTCGGGTCGGCGCTGACCATGCCGCTGGGGTCGGCGGTCCTGGGTGCCGTGCCGGAGTCGAGGGCCGGGGTGGCGGGCGGCATCTTCTCGGTGAGTCGTGAAATTTCGGGACTGTTCGGGATTGCTGCGGTCGGGGTGGTCGTGCAGGCCGGGGGCGGGTTCGCCGCCGGGTACACGGCCGGGCTGCTGGTGGCGGCCGGGTTGGTGCTGGTCGGGGCGTTGGTCAGCCTGGTGGCCCTGCCATGAGGGGTGCCGTGGCCCTTCCCGTGAGGCCGGTGGCGCCGTGAGGGTCGCCGTGCTCGGCATCGGGTCGCGGGGGGACGTGCAGCCTTGCGCGGCGCTGGCCCGGGGGCTGGCGGGGCGGGGGCATGAGGTGACGCTCGTCGCCGCCGGGCGGTACGCGGGGCTGGCCGGGCCCGGTGTGACGTTCGCCCCCATGAGCGTGGATCCCCTGGCGGTGACGGAGAGCGAGGCGGGGCGGCGGTGGCTGGCGAGCGGCCCCCTGGGATTCGTACGGGGCTTCCGGACGGTCGTCGAACCGCTGGCCGTCATCCTGGTCAAGGAGGTGGACGCCGCCTGCGCCGATGCGGACCTGGTCCTCGCCCCCGCCCTGGGCGCCTTCGGCAGGCATCTCCACGAACGGTACGGAATGCCGTACCGGATCCTGCATTTCCAGCCCAGCGAGCCGACCCGCGAGTTCCCGAACCCCCTGGTGCCCCGGGCGAGCCTGGGCCCGCTGGGGAACCGGGCCAGCTACGCCCTGGTCGAGCGGCTCGGCTGGATGGTGCTCGGCCGCATGGTGAACCGGTTGCGGGCGGGCGTTCTGGGGCTGGGGCCGATGCGCGGCAGCCCGTTCGCGGCCGACCGGCGGGCGCGGGTGCCGGTGTTGTGCGGGGTCAGCCCTCTGGTGGTGCCCCGGCCCGCCGACTGGCCCCGGCACGTGCACATGACCGGTTACTGGCGTCTGAGCGGCCGGGCCACGGCTACCGGTGGGCCGGGGTGGCTCGGTGGGATCGAGGATTTTCTGGAGGCGGGGCCGCCGCCCGTGTTCGTCGGGTTCGGGAGCATGGTGCCAGGGGAGCCCGAGCGGGTGGCCGATGAGGTGGTGGCCGCCCTGCGGAAGGCGCGGATGCGGGGGGTCGTCCAGGGGCTGCCCGTGACGGAGAACGATGACGTCCGGGTGGTGGGTGAGGTGGCGCACGATCTTTTGTTCGCCGAAATGGCGGCCGTTGTTCATCATGGCGGCGCGGGGACCACTGGAACAGGGCTTGCATCGGGTGTGCCCAACATTGTTTGCCCGTTCTTCTCCGATCAGCCGTTCTGGGGGCGCAGGGTGGCGGCGCTCGGGGCGGGGCCGGCGCCGTTGCCGATCAGGGCGCTGAGCAGGGACGGGCTGGCCGCGCGGCTGCTGGCCGTGTCGAAATATCAAGAAAATTCGGCTCAACTGGGGCGGCTACTTCGCGTCGAGGACGGCGTGAAGAGCGCCATGGATCTCATTGAACGTTGTTGATCGTCCAGATATTGTGCGATATGCCCGCGATCACCCCCTGGAAGTAAGGTGCCATGAGACGGCGGCTACGGCAGGTCTTCATCATCGGACTCACCCTCTCGCTCCTCGGCATCGGCGTTCCCGCCTGGTCGGAGGACGACGACAGGAGCTGCAACGACCTGATGTCGGCCGACACCCCGGCGTACGTCGTCTGCCGCTGGATGGCCACGCCCGAAGAGGCCCTGGACATCGCCAAGTTCTGGCTCGAGAACGACGGCCAGCACATGATCGAGGCCGGCCCGCAGAACCCGATCACGGTGGACTGCAGCGAGCCGGGCAACGAGTGCCCCACCGACTCCGAGGGTGACGGCGAGATGCACGACGTCGGCGAGCCCGACGTGCCCGGCGCCGAGGACGGCGGCACGCCGGAGTGCCAGAACGGCGAGCAGTGCTACGTCGACCCGAGCGAGATCACCGCCGCCGAGAAGACCGCGGCCAAGGAGACGCCGGCCGGCCAGGCCGCGCAGGCCGTCGCCCAGACGACCATGCGCGTCTGGATCGAGACCGAGCTCGCCGACGACTACAAGGACGGCAAGCTCGCCGAGGCCGCCAAGAAGATCGCCGCGCTGGCCGCCGCGCAGCCCGGCGTCGTGGGCGTTAGGTTCACCTCGCAGCTCGGCTACAACCAGACCTTCGCCACGGCCGAGGAGCTGGAGAAGTTCGTCGTCGAGACCACGACCGCGCTGCGCGCGCTGCTGCCGGGCAAGAAGTTGTCCGCGCACACGGTGGTGCCGCTGCTCGGCTGTGGTGCGAATGACGCCTGCAAGGCCGAGATGACCAAGAAGTACCCGCTGCTCGACCCCGAGCGCATCGGCGCCTGGCTGAACAAGGGGTACATCGACCAGCTCGCGCTCGACAACGGCCACCTGGCCACCGAGTACGCCACCTGGAAGATCGACGCCGCCGAGGCGCAGCGCAACCAGTGGATCCAGGTCCGCGCCCGCTCCTGGGACGCCTACGCGCAGATCGCCGCCGAGGACGCCTCCTTCGCCGCCACCGGGGCCGCCAAGCTCAACGAGGAGCAGGCCACCAAGGCGATCACCGAGCGCATCGCCACCCCGCTGCAGAACGACGCCGCCGAGACGGTCACGCTGTGGAGCCGCTGGCAGACCGACCAGGGGCAGGTCAACCGGGTGTACGGCGAGAAGTGGGCGGCGAACGTCACCTGGGACCAGCTCAAGAAGCTCGGCTCGATCCGTGCGCGCCTGGCCACCATCTACGACCCGGCCAACCCCGAGGTGGACATGGCCACTGACCTGAAGAACCTGTCAGAGGTGTTCGGCCAGGTCTACCTGCACACCTCCTGAACCCGGACTGCCCGGAAGGGGCCGGATACCGCTTGAGCGGCGGTGTCCGGCCCCTTTCGCGTGTCCCGCCGTACCCCGGCGCGGGCGGGTCAGCCGAAGAGGCCGTTGACGGTGGCGTTGGCCTGGTCGAGGGCGTTGACGTCGCTCTTGAAGGAGAAGATCGAGTCCATGGTCTCCGTCATGGTGGCCGTGACGTCGGCCCAGTGGTCGGCGATCGGCGCCAGGTGCGTGGTGCCTTCCTGGACGTGCATGGTGAACGGCTTGACGTCGATGCCCGCGGCGGCGAACGCCTGCTCGGCCTTGGCCGTAGCGGTCTTGATGGCCGGGAACACGGTCGCCTCCTTGGCCACGATCTCCTCCTGGCAGGCCGGTGAGCCGAGGAACTTGACCCACGCCCACGCCGCCTCGGGGTTGTCCGTGGTCGCCGAGATGTTGTCGGCCAGGCCGTTGAACAGGCTCGCCCGCTTACCGATGGGCCCGACCGGGGTCGGGGCGAGGGCCGACTTCACGTCCTTGAGCGCCCAGTAGCTCTTGGTGTTCCAGCTGCCCTCGGTGACCATCGCGTACTTGCCCGCCCCGTACGCGTCGATCTGCCCGACGCCCGAGTTGACGATGTCCATGCTGGGCATGTAGCCCTTCTCGATGAGCGAGGTGAACCACTTGATGGTCTCCTTGAACTTCGGGTCGGAGTAGTTGAACCGGGTGGGCCACGGGTTCTGGTCGGCGTACTGCCAGCCGTTGCTCATCGTGTACATGCTCCACTCGGTCTGCCCGAAGCCGGCGCCGCTGCCGTTGGAGCCGATGCCGTAGGTGGCCACGTTCTTCTTGTCGAAGCCGGGCTCGTCGCCGCGCTTGCCGTTCTTGTCCACGGTGAGGCGGGCGATGGCCTTCTCGTACGTGCCGCCGTCCCGGGGGTTCCAGGTCAGCTCCGCCATCTCCTCCGGCTTGAGCCCGGCCTCCTTGACCTTCTCGGTGTTGTAGATCACCGCCACGGTGTCGAAGTCCTTCGGCAGCCCGTAGCGCTGCCCGTCCTTGGTCACCCACAGGTCGGCCAGGCCGTCCTGGTAGATCGACAGGTCCACCTTGTCCTTCGCGACCTGCTCGTTGATCGGCAGGAGCTGGCCCTGGGCGGCGAACTGCGGGTAGCGCGACAGGTGGCTGATGAAGACGTCGGGGGCGGTGCCGGAGACGAACGCGGTCGTCAGCGTCGTCCAGTAGTCGTCCCAGCCGTACTGGGTGATCTTCACGGTGTACTGGGGGTTCGCCTTGTGGAAGGCGTCGGCGCAGGCCTGGTACTGGGGCTGCTGGGCGACGTCCCAGAGCCAGTAGTCGATCGTGGCGGGACCGCCGGCGGCGGCGCCGCCCTCGGGCTCGGCGGCGCAGCCGGTCAGCAGCAGCACCGCCGCGCCGGCGACGGCAAGACAACGCTTCACAACATCAACCTTCCGTGGTGGGGGGAACGGCGCTCACTTGACGCCGGTGTAGCCGATGGAGTCGATGACGCGGCGGCCGAGCACGGCGAACAGCACCATGATCGGAAGTGCCGCGAAGAGGGTGGCGGCCATGAGCCCGGCCCAGTCGGGGCTGCCCTGCGGGGTCTGGGAGCGGAAGATGCCCAGGGCGACCGTGAGCACCCGTACGTTCTCCGCCTTGCCGACCAGCAGCGGCCAGAAGTAGTCGTTCCAGCTCGTGATGTAGGTGAGGATGGCCAGCGTGGCGATCGGGGCCCGGCTCATGGGCAGGACGATGCGGAAGAACGTGCGTACGTGCCCGGCCCCGTCGATGCGCGCGGCCTCCTCCACGCTGGCGTTGATCCCGAGGAAGAACTGCCGCAGGAAGAACACCGCGAACGGCGTCATGAGCAGGTGCGGCAGGATGATCCCGAGATAGGTGTTGAGCAGCCCCAGATCCTTGATCAGCACGAAGTTGGGCAGCGTGGTGAAGATCGGCGGCACCATGAGCGCGGTGACGAAGAGCGTGAAGACGGCGTTCCTGCCGGGCCAGCGCATCCGCGCGAAGGCGTAGGCGGCCATCGAGCCGAAGAAGACCTGCCCGGCCGTGGTCGTGGTGGACACGACGATCGAGTTGCGCAGGTAGAGCCAGAAGTTCACGGTGCCGCTCGACCCGCCCTCGGCCACCGCCTCCGCCGTGGTCGACAGGCCCAGCACGCGGCGGTAGGCGCCGAGCGTGAAGTCCACGGGCAGTAGGTCCGTGGCTCCGCCGGCCAGCGCGCGGGTGCTGGAGAAGGACGTACGCAACATCCAGTAGAACGGGAACAGCGTCACCGCCATGACCACGACGAGCACGGCCCAGCCCGCCACCCGTCCCCAGCGGATCGAGGCCATCACGACCCCCTCAGATCGGACTCGCCGGCCCGGGACAGGCGCATCTGCAGGTACGCGACCCCGGCGAGCAGCACGAACAGCACGGACGACAGCGCGGCGGCGTAGCCGAAGTTGAACCGGTTGAACGCCAGGTCGTAGATGTAGAAGTAGATGACCCGGGTGGCGTTGATGGGCCCGCCGGCCGTGGTGACGGCGATGGTGTCGAACACCTGGAACGACCCGATGACGCTCAGCACCATGACCAGCGCCATGACGGGGCGCAGCAGCGGCAGCGTGACCCGCCAGAACGTCCGCCACTCCGAGGCGCCGTCGATGGCGGCGGCCTCGTACACGCTGGGCGGGATCATCTGCAGCCCGGCGAAGATGAGCAGCGCGGTGTAGCCCATGTGCCGCCAGGTGTTGATGCCCGCGATGGTGGGGATGGCCCAGTCCGAGCCGAAGAACGCCACCCGGTCGAAGCCCAGCCACTCGATCAGGTTGTTGACCACGCCGAGCTGGAAGTCGAGCATCCAGAACCACACGAGGGCCACGACCACGTTGGCGACGAGATAGGGCAGCAGCACGATCCCGCGCACGATCATCGACCTGGTCAGCCGGTACATCAGGACGGCCAGCAGCATGGAGACCACGGTCTGGGTGCCGATGTTGATCACCACGTACTCGGCGGTGACCTTCAGCGCGTTCCAGAACAGGCGGTCGCCGAACAGCCGCTCGTAGTTCTCCAGGCCGATGAAGCGGGGCGGGGTGAGGACGTTGTACCTGGTCAGGCTCAGATACACGCCGCGGATGGCGGGCCAGAGGTAGAAGAGGGCGAAGCCGACGGCCGCCGGGAGGACGAACAGGACCGCGACCGGCAGGTCGCCCAGGCGGCGTCGGAGGGGAGGGGGAGGGGGTTTGGGCACTGTCCCGGGCGTGAGGCGGGGGGCGGCGCGGACGGTATCACTGGTCATCAGACCTCCTAGTGCCCGCCGGCGGTTGATCAGCGGTGCAACAGCAGATGCTGGAGAGCGGTGACGGCCGCTCCCCTGGCCCACTCGTTGAAGGCGAAGGGCTTGACGGCCACCCGTACGGGGGTGGCCGTCCAGTGCGTGTGACGGGCGAGCGCGGTGTGGAACGCCTGCCCGCACACGTCGTACATGTGGACCGACTCGCCGGACAGGACGACGAGCTCGGGCCCGGTGATGTTGGCGACGGTGGCGACCACCTGGCCCAGGGCGGCCCCGGCCTCGTCCAGCACGCGGCGCGCGACGGGGTGGCCGTCGGCGGCCAGGGCCAGGCAGTCGTCGAAGGTGAGCTCGGGCCGGTCGAGCGTGGTGGCGATCGAGCGGCGGATGGCGGGGGAGGTGGCGTACGCGCGGGCGCAGCCGCGGTGGCCCCGCTCGCACACGGGGCCGCGGTCGTCGATCTGCAGGTGGCCGACGAGCCCGGTGGCGCCCGACTGCCCGGTGACCAGGCGGTCGCCGATGACGAGCCCGCAGCCGAGCCCGGCCCCGACCGTGACCAGCGCGAACGACGAGTGCCCGACGCCCTCGCCGAACCACTGCTGCACGGCCGTCAGCGCCCGTACGTCGTTGTCCAGCACCGTGGGCACCGACACGGCCTCCTCGACCAGGTCCGCCAGCGGTAGCTGGCTCCAGCCGAGGAAGGGCGAGGTGTGCACGACGGGATCGCCCGGCGTGGCCGTGCCGGCCAGGCTGATGCCCACGGCCGACAGGGGCCGGCCCGGCACGGTCAGCTCCTCGACCGCCTCGACGATCCGGCCGAGCACGTGGTCGATCGCGTGGTCCGCGAGCGGCCTGGAGGTCTCCATCCGGACGGTGGCCGCCAGGTCGGTGCGTACGGCGAACAGCTCGTCGGCGGTGAGCTTGATCCCGGCGAACGACATGCGCGAGGCGTCCACCTGCAGGGGTTGCGAGGGACGCCCGACGGTCGCCGGACCATCGCCGGCCGCTTCCAGCAGATAGCCCGACTCGATGAACGGTCTGGTCAGCTTGGTCAGCGCGGACGGCGACAGGGCGAGCCGCCGGGCCACCTCGGCCCTGGACAGGGGGCCGTGCACGAGCAGCTCGACGAACACCGAACGCATGGCGTCCGTGAGCCGCACATTTCCGGTGGCGGTGTGTGAGAACACGGGCCAATGGTTGAGCCCGTTTGTTCATGTTGTCAAGTAATCCCGTGGTGTGGATCACAAGCAGCGGTATCCGGGTGCGGTCTTTCATTGACCTGGTGCACTAAAGCCGGTTAGTCTCCAGCCGCCTGATCGATCCAGCAGCTCGGGGGACGCCGATGCCTGTAATCCCGCTAGACGATCGCTACTGGGCGATCACCACCCCCGCCTCCACGTACGTCATAGGCGTGGAGACGGACCCGCTCACCGGGGAGGCCGCGCCGCGGCAGACCTACTGGGGCCCGCGGCTCACGCCGGAGGCCGCCCGCCAGGTCACCGGCCTGCCCCGGCGGCACGTCTCCAGCTTCTCCACGCCCTCCGAGATCGAGGAACTGCTGCCGGTCGACGGTGGCACGCGGTGGGGCGCGCCCTCACTGCAGGTCACGTTCGGTCACGAGCGCTCGGTGGAGCTGCGGTTCACCGGGTCGGAGATCCACGACGAGGGCGGCGGCGCGCAGCGGCTGGACCTCGTGCTGGCCGACGCGCACCACCCGTTCGAGGTGGTCCTGTCCGTACGCGTGCGCGAGGACACCGACGTCATCGAGCGCTGGACCACCGTCAGGGCCGGCGCGGAAGCCGCGGTCACCCGGCTCGACTCCGGCAACTGGTTCATCCCCGACGCCGCGGCCTACCGCTACAGCGGCGTCTTCGGCGCGTGGGCCGAGGAGCTGCAGCTCCAGCGCGGGCCGTTGCCGGTCGGCGAGCTGGTCTTCACCAGCCGCCAGGGCATCACCAGCCACACGGCGAACCCGTGGGTGATGATCGACGCGGGCGCGGCCACCGAGGAGCACGGCGAGGTCTGGGGCGTCGCCCTGGCCTGGAGCGGGAGCTGGCGCCTGACCACCACGCAGCGGCCGGAAGGCGGGGTCTGCGTCTCCGGCGGCTTCGGCCACGACGGGGTGCGCTGGACGCTCGCGCCGGGCGAGGAGCTCGTCGCGCCGTCCGCGCTGGGGCTCTACTCCGGCGGCGGGTTCGGCGCCGCCAGCCGGGCCTGGCACGAGTACGCCCGCCGGCACGTGCTGCCCACGCCCTTCGAGGAGCGGCCGGTGCTGTACAACTCGTGGGAGGCGACCACGTTCGCCGTCACCGAGGCGCAGCAGCTGGAGCTGGCCAAGACGGCCGCCGCCATCGGCGTCGAGCTGTACGTGATCGACGACGGCTGGTTCGGCCGGCGCGACGACGACACCACGTCGCTGGGCGACTGGTGGCCGCACCGCGAGCGCTTCCCCGAGGGGCTGCGCGGCATGCTCGACGGGATCCGCGACCTGGGGATGAGCGTCGGGCTGTGGGTGGAGCCCGAGGGGCTCAGCAAGGAGAGCGAGCTCTACCGCGAGCATCCGGACTGGGCCCTGCACCTGGAGCACCGGCGGCGCGACGAGAAGCGCGGCCAGCTCGTGCTCAACTTCGCCCGCGACGACGTACGCGAGTGGGCGCTCGGCTGGCTCGACCGGCTGGTCACCGACCTCGGCCTCGACTACCTCAAGTGGGACATGAACCGCCCCTTCACCCAGGCGGGCTGGCCGGAACAGGGCGCGGCGCAGGACCGGGTGTGGATCGAGCACACGCGCGGCGTCTACCGGGTGATGGAGCTGCTCCGCGAGCGCCACCCCGGGCTGCGGATCGAGTCCTGCGCGGGCGGCGGCGGCCGGATCGACCTCGGGATCATGCGCTACACCGACGAGGTCTGGCCGTCGGACAACACCGACGCGCGCGACCGGCAGACCGTGCAGCACGGGTTCTCCCAGCTCTACCCCGCCAGTGCCATGTCGGCCTGGGTCACCGACTCGCCCAACCCGACCACCAGGCGCGCGATGCCGCTGCGCTACCGCTTCCACGTGGCCATGGCGGGCGTGCTGGGGATCGGCGGCGACCTGTCGGAGTGGACCTCCGGCGAGCTGGATGCGGCGGCCGAGCTGATCGCCCAGTACAAGCGGGTGCGGGCGACCGTGCAGCACGGGCGGCAGTACCGCCTGGCGGGCACGCCGGGGCAGGAGCGCTCGGCGGTGCAGTACGTGCTCGGCGACCAGGTCGTGGTGCTCGTGTACAACCCGCTCGGCAACGCCAAGCGCGGCCCGCGCCGGCTGCGGCTGGCCGGTCTCGACCCAGAGGCGCTGTACGAGCTGGAAGGCGACGGCGCCCGCTGGTACGGTGCCACCCTCATGGCGAGCGGTCTGCGGCCCGCCGCCTGGGAGCCGATCGGCGCGGACCATCGCAGCGAGCTGCTGGTGCTCAGGAAGGTCTGATCGTCACCATGTCAGAAGACTCCACCCACCCACCGCCGCCCTCCTCCGTGCGGCCGGTCGACTTCGAGGAGGCGCGGGTCGTCCCCGGTGTCGCGCCCGACTCGTTCATCCTGATCGTCAGCGGGACCAAGCCCTACCTCAACATGAAGGTGGAGCTGTCCCCGCTGGTCTACGTCAGGCAGCCGGAACACTGGGGGATCGAGGTCACCGGCTCGCTGCCGGGCGTCGGTCTCCCGGCCACGGCCCCCTACACGGTGTCGCTGCCGCTCGACGGCGTCCTCGGCACCGAGGGGATCGAGGTCATCGGGGCGCGGAACCGCAGGACGTTCGACGTCCCGTAGGTCGCGCTCAGACCCGCAGGGCCTCGCGGATCATCGGATACGAGTTCTTGAACTCGCGGATCCAGTACGGCCAGGTGTGCGTGCCGTTGCCGTACAGGTGCAGCGTGTGCGGGATGCCGAGCTGCTTGAGCCGCTTGCTCAGGGCCTTTCCCGTGTACGCCGAGACGGGCTCGCCCAGGTGCGCCGGATGCCACGGCGACCCGGGCGGGTCCAGCGGCCCGTTGAAGCTGTTGGTCCCGCTGGAGAGGTAGAGGCGCACGCCCTTCAGGTTCGCGGCGAGGGCGATGGGGTCGTTCGCGGCCCAGACGCGTTTGTCGCGCTTGGGGTGGCCCCACAGCGCCAGCGGGTCCTGCTTCTCGCCGGCCTGCGCGTTCATGATGATCGCCGGGATGCCGGGCAGCCGGGTGGCCAGGATGCCGCTGTACGCGCCGGCGAAGCGGAACATGCCGGGGTTGCGGGCGGCGTACTTGACGGCCCCGTACGCGCCCATCGACAGGCCCGCGATCGCGCGGCGGGTTCCGGCGCGGTAGCCGATCTCCAGCAGGCGGCGCACCTCGTAGGTGTGGAACGTGGCCCAGGCCGGCGGGCCGCCCCTGCCGCCGTTGTGCCAGTCCGAGTAGTTGCCGGCGCGGCCGGCCTCCGGCATGACGACGATGGCGTCCAGGTCCTTGGTGAAGGTGGATATGTCGGTCATGCGGGTCCACGAGGTGTAGTCGTCCGCGCCGCCGTGCAGCAGGTAGAGGACCGGCCACGTCCGCTTGGCGGTCTTCGACCAGCCCCGGGGGAGGAGCAGGCGGACCGGGAGCAGGCGGCCGACCGACGGCGAGGAGACGAGCACGTCCAGCGTACGGGCGTCGAGGCGGCGCTCGCGCACCACGCGGGCGGTCCCGGGCAGCGCCTTCTGCCAGGGGAGGTGGCCGGTGTCCCGGGCGGGCGGCGAGGCCGCCGGCGGTCCCGTGGGGGACGGCTCCCCGTCGGGGACGATGGACCAGTCGGGGTCGGCTCGGGCGGGGGAGACCCCGGGGCCGGACAGGACGAGCAGCAGCGTCGTCGCCAGTGCCAGCAAGCCACGCATGGTCGGATGCCCTTCGCTGTGGGTGCAGGCGAGGGTAGGCGGTGCGGCGGCGGGCGGGCTATGAGCTCCGGCAACGAAACCCGGCGCTTGTTGCGCGCTGCCGGATAAATCATCACGCCGGTGACAAAACCCGGCCGAGGAATGTTCCGTTCGGGCCTGCCTCTCGCCCCGGACGGGTGGGTAGGTTGGCCGATCACCCCGGATGCATGGGAGTGATCCATGGACGTACCCGGCGCGGACGAGATCCGTCGCTTCCTCGTGGAGCGGCTCGGCGAGCACGTGGATCCCGATCGGCCGCTGGGCGAGTACGGGCTCTCCTCGCGCGAGGCGGTGGCGGTGGCCGGCGAGCTGGCCGGGCTGCTGGGCAGGGAGCTGAGCCCGACGCTCCTGTGGGAGCACCCGACGATCAACCGCCTGGCCCGGGTGCTGGCCCCCGAGGATCCCCCGGCACCGGCCGCTCCCGCTCCCGGCGAGCCCGTCGCCGTGGTCGGACTCGGCTGCCGGTTCCCCGGCGCGCACGGGCCCCGGGCGTACTGGGAGCTGCTGATCGAGGGGCGCGACGCGGTCGGCGAGGTGCCGGCGGGGCGGTGGGAGGCGTTCGACGACGGGTCTGCGCGCACCGGGGCGGTGCTGGCGGGCACCACCAGGCACGGAGGGTTCCTGGACGACGTGGCCGGGTTCGACGCGGAGTTCTTCGGCATCGCGCCGGGCGAGGCGGCGGCCATGGACCCGCAGCAGCGGCTGCTCCTGGAGACGGCCTGGGAGGCGCTCGAACACGGCGGCATCGCGCCCAGGTCGCTGGCCGGGACGCGTACCGGGGTGTTCACCGGCATCTCCGGCAACGAGTACGCGTACCTGACCGCCTCCGACCTGGCCTCCGTGGACGCCTGGACGGCCACCGGCGCCTCCCCCGGCATCGCCCCGAACCGCCTGTCCTACCTCCTCGACCTGCGCGGCCCCTCCCTGGCCGTGGACACCGCCTGCTCCTCCTCGCTCGTCGCCACCCACCTGGCCGCATCGAGCCTGCGGGCCGGCGAATGCGACCTGGCGCTGGCCGCCGGGGTGAACCTGCTGCTGTCGCCCGTGGTCACGGTGGCCTTCGACCGGGGCGGCGGCACGGCCCCGGACGGGCGTTGCAAGGCGTTCGACGCCTCGGCCGACGGCATGGTGCGGGCCGAGGGGTGCGGGGTGGTGGTGCTCAAGCGGCTGGCGGACGCCGTCCGCGACGGGGACCGGGTGCTGGCGCTGCTCGGCGCGACCGCCGTCAACCAGGACGGTCGCTCCAACGGCCTCGTCGCGCCCAACCCCGAGGCGCAGGAGGCGCTACTCAGGCAGGTGTACGCGGATCGTGGGCCGGACTACGTCGAGGCCCACGGGACCGGCACGTTCCTCGGCGACCCGATCGAGGCCCGCGCCATCGCCGCCGCCGTCCGCACGCCGGTGCTGCTCGGCTCGGCGAAGACGAACCTCGGCCACCTGGAGGCCGCCGCCGGGATCGCCGGACTCATCAAGACCGTGCTCGCCCTGCACCACGGGGTGATCCCGCCCAGCCTGCACTTCCGCCGCCCGAACCCGCACATCCCGTGGGACACGCTCCAGGTCGTCACCGAGCCGACGCCCTGGCCCAGGCCCGACGCGCGGGCGGGGGTGTCGGCGTTCGGGTTCGGCGGCACGAACGCGCACGTGGTCGCGTACGGCCTGCCCGTCGCCGCACCGAGCCCCGGCGCCGTCACTGCCACAGCCGCTGTCACAGCCACTGCCACAGCCACCGCCAAGCACGTCTTCCTGCTCACCGACACCACCGAGGCCAGGGTCCGCCACCATGCCCGCGTGCTCGCGGACGCCACCGAGGCCGGGGCCCGCGCGCTCGGCGGCCGGCCTCCCGGGGCGAGCCTCCGGGATGTCGCGCACACCCTGGCCAGGCGGGCGGGACGGGGCCGGGTGGCCGCCGCCGTGGTGGCCGCGAGCCCGGAGGAGCTGGCCGAGCGGCTGCGCGACCTCCGGCCCGGGCTACGGCCCTTGGAGGGGGTGGCGAAGGGCCCGGTATGGGTGTTCGGCGGCTACAGCCCCCGCCCGCCCGCATTCGACCTCTACGACACCGAGCCCGCCTACCGGCGCACGATCGACACCCTGGCACCGCTGCTGGCGGCCGAGTCCGGGACGGACCTCCACGACCCGGCCCCCGAGGGCGTCGCCGCGATCCAGCCGATCACCTTCGCCGCGCAGCTCGCCCTGGCGAACCTGTGGCGGGCCTACGGCTTCGAGCCGGCCGCCGTGATCGGGCACTCCATGGGAGAGGTGGCGGCGGCCGTGGTGGCGGGCGGGCTCCCGCTGCGGGACGCGGTCAAGGTCATCTGCACGCGGGCCCGCCTCCTCGGCGGCCTGGGCGGGGGCGGCGCGATGGCCGTGGTGGCGGTGGGGGCGGACGAGGTGCCCGCCGACCTGCACGTGGCCGTGTACTCGGCGCCGCGCCAGAGCGTGGTCACGGGGGATCCGGGGCGGGTGGCGGAGTTCGCGGCGGAGGTGGCGGGGCGGGGGCTGTTCGCCAGGACGCTCACCGCCGAGGGCGCGGGGCACTCGCCGCAGGTCAGGCCGCTGCTGCCGGTGCTCAGGGAGGAGCTGGCCACGGTCGCCGGGGAGAAGCCCGGCCTGCCGTACTATTCGACGGTCTTCGAGGATCCCCGGGAGGCGCCGGCGTTCGAGGCCGCGTACTGGGCCGCCGGGGTGCGCCGCCCCGTACGCCTGATGCAGGCCGTGCGCGCGGCGGCCGAGGACGGTTTCACGCTCTTCACCGAGCTGAGCCCCCGCCCCCTGCTGACCGGCGCGCTCCGCGAGACCCTCCCCCCGGCCGCGCTGCTCACCACGGGCGACTTCCACACCCAGGTGGCGACCGCCGCCACCGCCGTCCCGCCGCGTACCAGCGGGCGCGTCGTGGACGTGCCGCACTCGCCCTGGCACCACGTACGCCACTGGGCGGCCGCCGCTCCCCGTCGCCGGCACGTGGAGACACCGACCGGCCACGCCTGGACGACCACCGTCGAGGGCGGGCCGCTGCTCCGGGTCGAGGCGCTGGCCGGGCTCCTCCACTCGCTGGCCGGGGAGGTGCGCGAGGAGGCGGAGCTGCACGACGTCACGCTGCACGCGCTGCTCCCGCTCCCCGCCCAGGTGACGATCACCCTGACGGGTACGGCCCTCTCGCTCTCGGCGAAGAACGCGGCCGGGGTCTGGCACGTGTACGGCACGGCCGGGCTCACCCCTGCCGCCGCCCCCGGCCCCGCCGGGCTGGAGCGGATCCGGCACGTGGCCGTGAGCGGGGCCTTCTCAGGTGCCGAGACCGCGAACTTGCCCCAGGCCGCGGTCCCGGCCACGCTGGACGCCAAGCTGGTCGTACGCGCCTGGGCTCCGCAGCCACCCCGGGGGGCGGGCTCGTCCCGCGCATGGCTCATCCTGGCCGATGAGGGGGATGCGCGGGCGGCCCGCCTCCACTCCCTGCTCACCGTCCGGCCCGGAGCGGAGTCGGTGCTCGTGCTGCCTCCCCGGGGCCTCGACCCGGCCGGGGCGCGGCGGGTGCTGCTGGAGGTCGCCCGGCTGGTCGCCCGGGGTGCGCGGGTCACGATCGCGACCGAGCGGGCGCAGGCCGTGCTGGAGGGGGAGCGGCCCGATCCCGGTCCGGCGGCGCTGCGCGGGCTGGTCAGGGTCCTCGCCCTGGAACGTCCCGAGGCCCGCGTCACGCTCGTGGACTTCGACGACCTCACCGACCTGGCGGCGGAGCTGTCCCGCGACACCTCGGGCGGCACAGGGGGCGGCACAGGGGGCGGCACAGCGGGCGGTACAGGGGACGGCGCGGCGGGCGGCACAGCGGGCGGTACAGGGGACGGCGCGGCGGGCGACGAGGTGGCCTGGCGTGGCGGGCTCCGCTACTCGGCCCGCCTGCGCCGCGCCCCGCTCCCACCTGCCCGCCCGGACCCGGTCGTCGGCCCGGGAGCGTACGTGATCACCGGCGGGACCGGTCACCTCGGCCGGCTCGCCGCCCGCTGGCTGGCCGGACGCGGCGCCACCCGCGTCATCCTGAACGCCCGCTCCGGCTCGCCCGCCGACGGGGTCATGCGGGTGGTGACGGGTGATCTCGCCCGGCCCGGTACGGCGGAGCGGCTGGTGGTGGCGGCGACGGCCGGAGGGGTACGGCTGCGCGGCGTGATCCACGCGGCCGGGGTCCTGGACGATCGGCTGATCGACGACCTGGATCCGGAGAGCCTCCACCGTGTGTGGGCCGCCAAGGTCGACGGCGGCCGGCGGCTGCACGAGGCCACCAGGGAGCTGGACCTGGACTGGTGGGTGGCGTTCTCGTCGGCGGCCGGGCTGCTCGGGTCCCCGGGGCAGGCGGCGTACGCGGCGGCGAACGCCTGGCTGGACGGGCTGTGCGAGCTGCGCAGGGCCGAAGGGTTGCCGGGGATCAGCATCGCGTGGGGGCCGTGGGCGGGGACGGCGGCCGGGGCGCTGCCCGCCGTGGCGCCGCTGACGGCGGAGGAGGGGATCGAGGCGCTGGAGGCGCTGATCCAGCGGGGGTTGTCGGCGGGGGTGGTGAAGGTCGATGCGGGGCAGGCGGCTGCCGTCTTTCCCGAAATATCCCGCATACCGTATTTCTCCGACTTCACCGCCGCAGCCGAGGAGCCCGGGAAGTCCGGCCGCGCCCGGGGTCTCGCCCCTGCCCGGGGTCTCGCCCCTGCCCGGAATCTCGTCTCTGCCCGGGGTCTCGCGGCGCCGGCTCCCGGGGAGGTGCCGGCCGCCGTCAAGGAGCGGGTGGCGGTCGTGCTGGGGGTGGCGGCGGAGCGGCTGGGCGAGGAGACGGTGCTGACCGACCTGGGCCTGGACTCCCTGGCCGCGACCCGGTTGCGCGGCATGATCGAGCACGACCTCGGCGTCACCGTGCCGACCGCGCCGCTGCTCACGGGCGCCACCGTGGGCACCCTCGTGCGAACGGTCGAGACCGGCCTGAAACCGGCGGTGCCGGGCCGGGAGGGTGCCGCGACGGCGGCGGATGCGCCGGCTCGGAACGGCGGCGGGACGGCCCCGGACGGGGTGCCGGACGTCCGGGCGGCGGACGTCCGGGCGGTGGGCGTCGGGGCGAGGGACGCGGCGGAGCGGCAGGTGGTGCGGGTGCTGGCCGGGCTCCTCGGGCGCGAGCCGTCCGTCACGGAGCCCGTCGCGCCCGGCGTCGTGACCCGGGCTCTCGACCACCTGGGCCGCGAGCTGGGCAGGCCGATCCCGCCGCCCGAGCCGGGTCCGGTCAGCGCGGCGGGGCTCGCGGACGTCGTACGGGCTCTCGACGAGGCGGAGGCCGGGCGGGAGAGCCCGCGCCCCCTGAACGCGGTCACCACCGGACGGCCGCTCTTCCTCGCCCACCCCGCCGGCGGCACCACCGGTGTGTACGCGCTGCTCGCCGACCGGCTCCCCGTCCCGGTCCTCGGCCTCGAACGCCTGGACGGCGCCGGTGACATCCACGAGCGCGCGGACCGCTACGTGGCGGCGATCAGCGGCACGGGGCCG
The DNA here is from genome assembly GCF_052246675.1 of Nonomuraea sp. KM90. Taxonomy (NCBI): domain Bacteria; kingdom Bacillati; phylum Actinomycetota; class Actinomycetes; order Streptosporangiales; family Streptosporangiaceae; genus Nonomuraea; species Nonomuraea sp. KM90. Next base: position 79,484 of record NZ_JBQQCB010000007.1, read on the forward strand.
GGACCGTACCGGGTCGGCGGGTGGTCGTTCGGCGGCGTCCTGGCGTTCGAGATCGCCGGCCGGCTGGGCGACGAGGTCGAGCTGGTGGCCATGATCGACGCGGGGCTGCCGGAGCCGGTGCCGGAGGCGGCCAGGCGCGGGATCGAGGCCCGGCGTTACGCGGACTTCGCGGCCTACCTCCGCAAGACGTACGGCGTGGCCGTGCACCTCGACCCGGCCGAGCTCGCGGACCTGGACGAGCCGGCCCGGACGGACCTCGTCCGCGCCAGGCTGTCGGCGGCCCTCGACGTGCTGCCCGCGCCCATCCTCCGCCACCAGCTCACCTCCCACGAGGACACCAGGGCCCTCGAACGCCACCGCCCGGCCCCGTACGACGGCCGGGTCGTCCTCTACCGCTCCACGGAGCCCACCCCTTGGGCCGTACGGGACCCCCGCTACGCCCACGACGGCGACCCGGCCAGGGGCTTCGCCCCGTACAGCGCGAACCTGGAGATCATCGAGGTCCCCGGGTCGCACCACCTCGACCTGCTCGATCCCCCGCACATCGAGGTCATCGCCGAGCACCTGAGAGGACTGCTATGACGCTGGCAGAGGCAGTGGTCGCGGGCGCGGCGCCCGCCGAGCTGGAGCGCCTGGACGTGCCCACGACCTACCGGGCGGCGCACCTGCGCAAGGACGAGGTGGGCATGTTCGAGCAGGGCGCCACCGACAAGGACGTGCGCAGGACGTTGCACGTCGGCGAGGTGCCCATGCCGGAGCTGGCCGCGGACGAGGTCCTGGTGGCGGTGATGGCCGGCGCGATCAACTTCAACACCGTGTGGTCGGCGATGTTCGAGCCGATCCCGACCTTCGCGTTCCTGGAGCGGCTGGGGCGCACGGACCCGAGGCACGACCTGCCGACGCACGTGCTCGGCTCGGACGCGGCGGGCGTGATCGTCCGGACCGGCGCGGCGGTACGCAGGTGGCGCCCCGGCGACCGGGTGGTCACCAGCCCCGCCTACGTGGACCCCGAGGATCCGGTCGTCCAGCACGACGGCATGCTGGCGGCCGACCTGCGGGCCTGGGGCTTCGAGACGAACTTCGGCGGCCTGGCCGACTTCGCCGTGGTCAAGGCCACCCAGCTGCTCGCCAAGCCCCGGCACCTGAGCTGGGAGGAGGCGGCCTGCAACATGTTGTGCGCCTCGACGGCGTACCGGATGCTGGTCGGCGAGCGCGGCGCGCGGATGAAGCAGGGCGACGTGGTGCTGCTGTGGGGCGCGACGGGCGGCCTCGGCGGGTACGGCGTGCAGCTCGTCCGCAACGGCGGCGGCATCCCCGTCGGAGTCGTGAGCTCGCCGGAGAAGGCCGAGCTGCTGCGCCGGATGGGCTGCCCGCACGTCGTGGACCGCTCGCAGTTCGAGGACCTGGGCGACGAGAAGGCGTGGCGGCGGCTGGGAGCCGAGGTCAGGCGGCTGGTGGGGGAGGACCCGGCCATCGTGTTCGAGCACACGGGCCGGGAGACGTTCGGCGCCTCGGTCTATGTCGCCCGGAGGGGCGGCGCGGTGGTGACGTGCGGGTCGTCCACCGGGTACGCCCACGAGTACGACAACCGCCACCTGTGGATGAAGCTCAAGCGGATCATCGGCTCCCACGGAGCGAACTACCAGGAGTGCCACGAGGTCAACCGGCTCATCTCGCTCGGCCTGGTCCACCCCACGCTCTCCACCGTCTACCCGCTGACCGAGGCGGCGGACGCGACCCGCGCCGTGCAGCTCAACCGGCACGTGGGCAAGGTCGGCGTGCTGGCCCTGGCCCCGGAGGAGGGCCTCGGCATCGAGGACCACGAGCTGCGCGCGCGGATCGGCGAGGACCGCCTGCGGCTGTTCCGGACCGGCTGAAAACCCGCCGGACTTGTGTCGGAGCGGAATGCTCCATTACGCCCGACACGAGCATCGCCAATTTCGGTATCTTGCGTAGTTCGAGATGACCGAAACTGCGACAGAAGGGAACGGCACGTGTCAGACGATGCCGGCCTTCAGGCGCTCCGCGAGGCGGCGCGTCTATCTCCGGACAACCTCCCCCTGCGCCAGCACCTCGCCGGCCTGCTCCTGGCCAAGGGCTACCTGGCCGACGCCGAGGCCGAGTTCCGCGCCGCACTCGTGCTCGCGCCCAAGAACCCGGACCTCACGGCCGGGCTGGCGGAGGCGTTCGTCCGGCAGAGCGCCTACGGACCGGCGCTGGCGGCGCTCGAACCGCTGCTGGCCGAGCCCGGCTACCCGCCCCGGCTCGGCATCCTGGCGGCCAGGGCGCTGATCGGCGAGGGCGACATGGGCCGGGCGGCCTACCGGTACTTCGAGGCGATCAACCGGGACGCCTCCCTGGTCGACGCCGAGCTGGCCACCCGGCTGACCCCGGGCGGGCCCGCCTCTCCGTGGCCGACCCCTGCGGCACCTCCTGCGGCCTCCCCGCCCCCGGCCGCCCCGCCACCCCCTTCCGCGCCGCCCCCTGCGGCACCTCCTGCGCCACCACCTGCGGCACCTCCGCTGTACGCGGCGCCCGCGATGGCCGGGCAGCAGCCCGTCGCGGGCGGGCCCGCCACGCGTGAGAGCACCAGCGAGGTGGAGCGCGCCGGGCTGACGTTCGCCGACGTGGCGGGCATGGAGGCGGTCAAGGAGGCGCTGCGGATGAAGCTGCTGCTGCCCATCCAGCAGCCGGACCTGTTCGCCGCGTACGGCAAGCGGGCCGGCGGCGGCGTGCTCCTCTACGGCCCGCCGGGAGCGGGCAAGACCCACCTGGCCAGGGCCGCCGCCGGCGAGCTCGGCGCGGCGTTCGTCAACGTGGGCCTGGCCGACATCCTGGACATGTACGTCGGCTCCAGCGAGCGCAACCTGCACGCCACCTTCGACCTGGCCCGCCGCAACCGCCCCTGCGTGCTGTTCTTCGACGAGGTCGACGCGCTGGCCGGGCGCCGCTCGGACATGCGCCAGGCGCACACCCGGCAGCTCGTCAACCAGTTCCTGGCCGAGCTCGACGGCGTCGACCAGAGCGCCAACGAGGGCGTGCTGGTGCTGGCCGCCACGAACGCCCCCTGGTACGTGGACGGCGCCTTCCGCCGCCCCGGCCGCCTCGACCAGCCGGTGTTCGTGCCGCCGCCGGACCAGGCGGCGCGCGCGGCCATCCTGCGCATCCTGTGCCGCGACAAGCCCCTGGCGGAGATGGACTTCGACGCGGTGGCGCGGGTGACCGAGCACTTCGTCGGCGCCGACCTCAAGGGCGTCGTGGACCGGGCGGTGGAGGCCAAGCTCCAGCAGTCGATCAGCGCGGGCCGCCCCATCCCGCTGGCCACGCCCGACCTGCTGGCGGCCGCCCGCACCGTACGGCCCACGGCGGTCAGGGAGTGGATGGCCACCGCGCGCAACTACGTGATGCACGCCAACGACTCCGGCGCCTGGGACGAGCTGATGCCCTGGGTCAAGGGCAAGTGGTGAAGGTCGCCGACCCGATCCAACGGGCGCGCACGCTCCTGCAGCTGCGCCGCCCGGCCGACGCCGAGCGGGAGCTGCGCGGCCTGCTCGCCCAGGAGCCGCAGAGCGTCACCGGCCACGCCCTCCTGGCGCTCGCCCTGATCCAGCAGCGCCAGGTGGCCGAGGCCGTCGAGGAGGCCCACGAGGCGGTACGCCTCGCGCCCGACCAGTGGTTCCCCCACTACGCCGCCGCCCAGGTGCACTACCGCGCCCGCCGGCCCGAGGAGGCCATGGCCGCCATCCACACGGCCCTGGACCTCCAGCCCGAGTACGCCCCGACCTGGGAGCTGCTGGCCCGCACGCACATGATCAAGGGCGAGTGGACCGGGATGGCGGACGCCGCCCGGCGCGGCCTGCGGATCGATCCGCAGGACTCCGACCTGGTGAGCCTGCTGGCGCTGGCCTGCACGAACCTCGGCGACGCCGGGCAGGCCCAGGCCGCCGCCGCGCACGCCGTACAGCTCGATCCGGAGAGCCCCACCGCGCACTTCGTCCACGGCCGCGTGGCGCTGAGGTTCGGCGATCCCCGGCGGGCGGCGGAGGCGTTCCGCGAGGTGCTCCGCCTGGACCCGGGCTTCGGGCAGGCCAGGGACCTGCTCGTGGCGGCGCTCAAGCAGCGCAACCCGCTCTACCGGCGGCTCTCGCGGCTGCGGGGCAGGTTCCCCGGCGGCTGGCGGCTGATCTTCCTGTTGCCCGCCGTCCCGCCCGTCATCGCGGTCTTCGTCATCCTCGCGGTGCTGCACTGGGTGGCGTGGGTGGCCGAGTCGTGGACCACGTTGCGGCTGGCCCGGGCCAGGACCACCCGGCTGCTGTTCGAGGGGGTCGAGGCGCGGGTGGCCGTGCTGTGCTGCGGCCTGGTGGTGGCGGGCGCGGCCCTGCTCGGTCTGGGTCTCGCGGTCGGCCAGGACGCGGTCGCCACCGCCGGCGCGGCGGTCATGGCCCTGGTCACCCCGGCCCAGGAGGCCGCGCACACCGGCTCGGCGCGCCGCCGGGCGGTCCTGTACGGGTGGGCGGGCCTGCTCGCGGTGGCCGTCGCCGTCTCGGTGGCCGCCTCCGCTCCGGCCGTGGCGCTGCTCGGCATGTACGCCGCGCTGGCCACGGTCTGGCTGGCGACCGCCGTCCGGGGCCGGCTCCCCACCGGGATCTAGAGCCGATCCAGAGCCGACCTAGAGCCGACCTAGAGCAGGGTCCCGCCGCTCACCTCGAATCTGGCCAGGGCCTCGTCGATCCGGGCCAGGGTGTCCGGGTGGAGAGTGAGGTCGGCGGCGGCCAGGTTCTCCTCGATGTGGGCCGGGGTGCGGCTGCCGGGGATCGTCACCACGTGCTCGTCCTGGTGCAGGAGCCAGGCGAGGGCGAGCTGGGCCGGGGAGATGCCGAGCTGCGCGGCCAGCGCCCTGATCGGGGCGTAACGGTCGTTGTTGCCCGCCAGGTTCTCGGCCGAGAAGCGGGGCGCGTTGTGCCGGAAGTCGCCCTCCCCGAGCGCCTGCACCGTGCCGGTCAGGAAGCCGTTGCCCAGCGGGCTCCAGGCCACGATCCCGACGCCGAGCTCCCGCGCGGTGGCCAGCAGGCCGGCGTCCACCGGGCGCCACATCGACCACTCGTTCTGCACGGCCGCCACCGGGTGGACCGCGTGCGCCGCCCTCAGCTGGGCGGCCGTCACGTTGGACAACCCGATGTGCCTGACCAGCCCGTCGCGCACCAGCTCGGCCATCGCGCCGGCGGTCTCCTCGATGGGGACGCCCGGGTCGGGATAGTGGGCGTAGTAGAGGTCGATCACGTCGGTGTCCAGGTTGCGCAGGCTGCTCTCGGCGTAGCGGCGCACCAGGCGGGGCTCCGCGTTCACCCGGAGCTCGCCGAAGGCGTACCCGACCGGGTGCGAGCGGCTCGGCTCGCCCTCCGGGACCGCCAGGCCGAACTTGGTGGCCACCACGACCTCGTCCCTGCGGCCCTTGATCGCGCGGCCCACCAGGCGCTCGTTGTGCCCGTTCGGGCCGTACGCGTCGCTGGTGTCCACATGGGTGCCGCCCGCGTCGAGCGCCGACTTCAGCGCCGCCTCGGCCCGGGCGTCGTCCACCTCGCCGTACACGCCGGGCGACAACACCATGGCGCCGAAACCGATGGCGGGAACCTGCAAGCTGCCGAGTGTGCGTGTCTTCATGCGTGCGATCCTGCCGCGCGACCCGGCGCCGGGTCCAAGACCCTTTGCTATAACCAGTGGCTATGGACGTGCATCTGCGTGAGTTGCGGTATTTCGTGGCGGTGGCCGAGGAGCTGAACGTGACGCGGGCCGCCGAGCGGTTGTTCGTCTCCCAGCCCGCGCTGTCGAAGCAGCTCAGGGTGCTGGAGCGGCAGCTCGGGTTCCCGCTCTTCGAGCGGGTGCCCAGCGGGGTGGTGCTCACCAGGCAGGGCGCGGTGCTGCTGCCGGTCGCCCGTGACCTGCTCGAACGGTGGAACGCCGGGGTCGAGGGCGCGCGGGCGGCGGCGCCCACCGGCACGCTGGTGATCGGGATGCAGACGGCCGTGGGCCGGGGGTTGCAGCAGGAGGCGCTGCGGCGGTTCCGGGCGGCGATGCCGGGGTGGGAGGTGTCGCTGCGGCTGGTCGGCTGGGACGACCCCAGTGGCGGGCTGGCCGACGGGTCCTCCGACGTGGCGTTCATCTGGCTGCCGGTGCCGCCGGGGCTGCGGACGTACGTGCTGGCGACCGAGCGGCGCGGGGTCGCGCTGCCCGCCGACCACCCGCTGGCCGAACTGGCGGAGATCCCGTTCGCGGCGCTGCGCGACGAGCCGTTCATCGCGCTGCCCCCGGCGGCGGGGCCGCTGCGCGACTTCTGGCTCGGGCTCGACGCGCGGGAGGACGCGCCGGTCGTCGGGGTCACCGCCAACACGCCCGAGGAGGTGTTCGAGGCCGTGACCAGCGGGCTCGGGGTGGTGCTGGTGGCGGAGGGGAACGCCATGCTGTACAAGAGACCGGGTATGGCGTACCGGCCGGTTACCGGGCTGCCTCCGGGGGAACTGGCCATTGCCTGGCGCGAAGGGGATGTGAGCCCACAAGTCATGGCATTCATCGACGCGCTACGACATGTCACCACTAAGGTCTGACGCGATATCAGATCACGCGGAAGGGCGACCCATGAGCGATTACGCGACCACCTTCAACCTGATCGACGCCGACAAGGACGGCCGCATCTCCGCCGTCGAGCTCGTCCGGCTGATGGAGGTGCTCGGCCAGCCCGTGACGCTGGAGGCCGCGCAGGAAGGGGTGCTCAAGCTCGACAAGGACGGCGACGGCCTGATCGACGTCGAGGAGTTCGCCGCCTTCCTCCAGAAGTGATAAAAAACAAGCACTTGCTACACATTCTTCTGTTGCCTGGGTCACAATGGCGGCAGGAGGGACGATGGCCAACAAGAGTGACAACAGCGAAAGCCGTACACCCGCGGACATCGTACGAACGCTCAGGTCGGGCATCGGCCGGGTCTCCGAAGAGGTGATCGAGGAGATCCAGGCCCGCATCCCCGAATACGCCCGGCCATCGGACGAGATCTACATCAAGGTCGTGCGGATGGCGGTCGAGCAGGCCATCGAGGGCTTTCTCGACCGCATCGAGCGCCCGGACGCCCCCTGGGACCCCGAGCCGTTCCGCATGATCGGCAAGGGGGAGGCGGCCGAGGGCCGCAACCTGGAGCCGCTGCAGGCCGCGATGCGGCTCGGCGCCCGGGTCGGCTGGCGGCGGCTGACGGAGATCGCCGAACCGCTCGGGCTGTCCCCCCAATCCCTGTACGAGCTGGGCGAGGACATCTTCGTCTACCTCGACCAGCTCGCCGACGCCGCCGCCGAGGGCTTCGAGGAGGCCAGGGCGCACGTCGCCGGCGAGATCGAGCGCCGCCGGGGCCGCCTGCTCGACCTGCTGCTCAGCCGGCCGCCCGCGAGCGCGGAGGCCGTCGCCGACCTGGCCAAGGCGGCCGGCTGGCGGCTGCCCAGGACCGTCGCCTGCGTGGTCCTCGACGACCAGCACGGCCCCTGCCGCGTGCCCCCGCTGCCGCCCGACGTCCTCGCGGGCGCCGACCGGACCGTGCCCTGCCTCCTGGTGCCCGACCCGGCCGGGCCCGGCCAGGCCCAGATGCTGGAGCACGCCCTGCGCGGCCACCGCGCGGCCATCGGCCCCGCCGTTCCGCTGGCCTCGGCCGGGACGTCGCTGCGGTGGGCCGGGGAGGCACTCGACCTGTCGCGGCGCGGCGTGCTGCCCAGAGGGCTGCTGCGGTGCGAGGACCACATGGCCACGCTGGTGGTGTTCAAGGACGAGGAGCTGGTCAGCGCGCTGGCCGAGGTGCGCCTGGCGCCCCTGGCCCACCTGCGGCCCACGCAGCAGGACCGGCTGGCCGAGACGCTGCTGGCCTGGCTCCGGCACGGCAGGGGCGCCGGTGAGGTGGCCGCCAAGCTGCACGTTCACCCGCAGACCGTGCGTTACCGGCTGCGGCAGCTCGAAGAGCTGTACGGTGACCAGCTCGCCGACCCCGACGTGCGCTTCGAGCTGGAGATCGCGCTGCGGGCCAGGCAGGCGGTCATGTCCGGCCGCTGAGCTGGTGCACGGCGCGCCTCGTCTCGTACCAGTCGTCGCCGACCGGCTCCCCGGCCATGTTCCAGCTCCACGAGACGGTCGGCGTGACCCGCGCGTACACGCCCGGCCCGACCAGGCCGACCCGCTCCACCGGGCCCTCGGCCACGCCGTAGACGCGCACCCCGCGCGCGATGAACGGGTCGAACGACACCATGTCGTCCACGACCAGCGCCACCTTGACGTTGCCCGCCCCGATGTTGCGGAACTTCCTGGTGGCGAGCACCTGCTCGCCGGCGCCGCCGATCCAGAAGTGAGTCCCGTCGAACTCGAAGGCCAGCGGTACCACGTCCGGCTGGCCGTCGCCGGACAGCGTTGCCACCCGGGCGAGCGGTTGCGAGCGGAGGTAGGCGATCTCTTCGTCGGTGAACGGCATGCGAGGGTGTCTCCTTCCACGAACAGGGTCGTTTCTGTCTACACGAACGGTTTCCGCCTGGATCGACAGCCGATCTATAGCATGGTCGGATGCCGAAACCGGTGATCCTCGACTGCGACCCCGGACACGACGACGCCTTCGCGATCTGGCTGGCGGCCGGCGATCCCGAGATCGACCTGCGCGCCATCACCACCGTCGGCGGCAACGGCACGCTGACCCACACCACCTACAACGCCAGGGTGGTGACCGGGCTGGCCGGGATCGCGGGGGTGCCGATCTCGCCCGGCGCCGACAGCCCGATGGTGCGGCTGCTGTCGCCGGCCGAGGGGATCCACGGTGCCAACGCGCTGGGCGGCCCCGAGCTGCCGGCGCCCACCGTGGCGGCCGACCCGCGCACGGCGGTCGAGCTCATCAGGGACACCCTCGACGGGGCCGGGGAGGAGGTGACGATCGTGGCCACCGGGCCGCTGACGAACATCGCCATGTTCGTCCGCACCTATCCCGACCGGCTCTCCCGGATCAAGGAGGTGGTCTGGATGGGCGGGTCCACGGGGCGGGGGAACATCACCCCGTACGCGGAGTTCAACTGCTGGACCGACCCCGAGGCCGCCGCGATCGTGCTCGGCTCGGGGCTGCCGTTCACCATGATCGGCCTGAACGTCACCCACCAGGTGCTCATCACGCCCGAGGTGGTCGCCCGGATCGGCGCCGTCGGCAACCGCACGGCCGCCTTCGGCGTCGAGCTGCTCAACTACTTCAACTCCACGTACGAGACCGACCAGGGCATGCCGGAAGGCCCGCTGCACGACCCCGTGGCGGTGGCGCTGGTGGCCCGGCCCGGCCTGGTGACCACCGTCCGGACCAGGCTCGACATCGAGCTGCACGGCACCGAGACGGCCGGGGCGACCAGCGTCGACCTGCTCGGCAAGCTCAGGCGGCCGCCCAACGCGAGCGTGGCCACCGGCGTCGACGTCGAGGGGTTCTGGCGGCTGCTGGAAGACGCCATCCGCGCGCTGTCATGACCGGGGCCGCCCTGGGTAGCGGGAGCGGATGCGACTGACGTACACCTCCGACGTCTGGTGGAAGAACGCCGTCGTCTACTGCCTTGACGTGGAGACGTTCAAGGACGGCAACGACGACGGCGTGGGCGACTTCCGCGGCCTGACGCAGCAGATCGACTATCTCGCGGGGCTCGGCGTGACCTGCCTGTGGCTCATGCCGTTCTTCCCGACTCCCAACAGGGACGACGGCTACGACATCACCGACTTCTACAGCGTCGACCCGCGGCTGGGGACGCTGGGCGACTTCGTGGAGTTCATGCGCACCGCCCACGACCGCGGCCTGCGGGTGATCGCGGACCTGGTCGTCAACCACACCTCCGACCAGCACCCCTGGTTCACGGAGGCACGGTCGGGCCGGGACTCGCCGCGCCGCGACTGGTACGTCTGGTCCGACACCCCCGAACCGGACAACCCCGAGCAGATCGTCTTCCCCGACAAGGAGACCAGCATCTGGGAGTACGACGAGGTCTCCGGCCAGTACTACCTGCACAGCTTCTACCGGCACCAGCCGGACCTGAACGTGGGCAACCCCGAGGTCAGGGACGAGATCGCGCGCATTCTCGGGTTCTGGATGGAGCTGGGGCTGTCGGGGTTCCGGGTGGACGCCGTGCCGTTCCTCATCGAGAACGTCAATCCGAAGCTGGCCGAGCCGCACGAGTTCCTGGCGGACCTGCGGGCGTTCATGACGCGGCGCATGGGCGGGTCGATCCTGCTCGGCGAGGTGAACGTCCCGTATGACGACTTAATTGGATATTTCGGTGATGGCCTGGGTGACCAGATCACCATGTGCTTCGACTTCATCGGCATGCAGAACGCCTGGTTGTCGATGGCCCGCAGCGACGCCGCCCCGCTCGCCAAGGCCCTCCGCGCGCGGCCCCAGCCGCCCAAGGACTGCCAGTGGGCCATGTTCCTGCGCAACCACGACGAGCTGACCCTCGACAAGCTGACGGAGAGCGAGCGGGAGGAGATCTTCCAGGCGTTCGGGCCGAGCAAGGACATGCAGATCTTCGGCCGCGGGCTGCGCCGCCGCCTGCCGACCATGTTCGGCGGCGATCTGCGGCGCATCAAGATGGCCTACAGCCTGCTGTTCTCCCTGCCCGGCACGCCCGTGATCTTCTACGGCGAGGAGATCGGGATGGGGGAGAACCTGGAGGAGGAGGGCCGCATGGCGGTCCGCATCCCGATGCAGTGGTCGGACGACGGCGGCTTCACCCGGGCCGACCCTGTCCGCGAGATCCCGGAGGGCTCCTTCGCCCCCGACCGGGTCAACGTGGCCGACCAGAAGCGGGACACGGACTCGCTGCTGCGCTGGTTCCAGCTGCTGATCGAGCGTTACCGGGAGTGCCCCGAGCTGGCGTGGGGCGAGTACACGGTGCTGGACACGGGCCATCCGGCGGTCTTCGCGCACCGCTGCGACGCCGACGGGGCCACGGTGGTGGTCGTGCACAACCTCTGCGACACGGCGCAGGACGTGCAGCTGCGGCTGGCCGGGCTCGACCGGTGCCTGCTCACCGACCTGCTGGTGGACGGGGCGCTGGAGGTGTCGGGCGAGGGCGTCGTACGCGTGCCGCTGGACCCGCACGGCTGCCGCTGGCTGCGCGCCTCGCCGCCGGAGCTGGCCCCGGAGGACGCCTCGGTCAAGGCCCGGTGACCGGCCAGGCGGACATGGCGAGGGCGGTCCTGCCGCCACGTCGCCGTCGATCCGCCGCTGCAGCGAGTACGCCGAGCTGGACAGCGGCCACGTGGTCGTGCACGAGCGCCCGGCCGAGCTTATGGCGCTGATTAGGGCATTCGTAACCAACGAGTAATTTGTCCTGATTACTCTCCAGCCTCATGCAGACCAAGAAGCTCGCCCTCACCGGGGCCGCCGCGCTGTGCGTGCTGGCCCTGGCGGCGCCCCCCGCGCAGGCCGACCGGCCGGCCAAGACGGTCACGGTCACCGTGATGGGCACGTCCGACCTCCACAGCAACGCCCTGAACTGGGACTACTTCAAGGACGCCGGCTACTCCGACAGCCAGGGCAACAGCGTCGGTCTGGCGAAGGTGTCCTCGCTGGTCAACCGGATCAGGACCGAGCGCGGAGCGGATCACACGCTGCTGTTCGACTCGGGTGACACCATCCAGGGCACCCCGCTGGCGTACTACTACGCCAAGGTCGAGCCGGTGAACGAGACCGGGCAGATCCACCCGATGGCCAAGGCCATGAACGCCATCGGGTACGACGCCGTGACGCTGGGCAACCACGAGTTCAACTACGGTCTGCCGCTGCTGGCCACGTGGGTCGACCAGATGAAGGCTCCCGTGCTCGGCGCGAACGCGGTCCACGAGAAGTCGGGGCGGCCCGCGTACAAGCCGTTCGTGATCAAGACCATGAAGGTCAAGGGCGAGCAGCCGATCAGGGTGGGCGTGCTCGGCCTGACCAACCCGGGCGTGGCCATCTGGGACAAGGCGAACGTCGAGGGCAAGTTGCGCTTCACCGACCTGGTCGAGTCGGCGAAGAAGTGGGTGCCGGTCATCCGCGGTCTCGGCGCGGACGTGGTCGTCGTGACCGCGCACGCGGGCGACAACGGCATGTCGTCCTACGGCGGCGACCTGCCGGTCGAGAACGCCTCCGCGATGGTGGCCGAGCAGGTGCCGGGCATCGACGCGGTGCTGTTCGGGCACGCGCACAACGAGGTCGCCCAGAAGTTCGTGACGAACAAGGCGACCGGGCAGCAGGTGCTGCTGACCGAGCCGGGCAAGTGGGGCCAGCGCCTGTCGGTCCTGGACTTCCAGCTCGCCAAGCAGCGCGGCAAGTGGGTCGTCACCGGCAAGTCCTCGACCACGCTCAACACGAACACGGTCCAGGAGGACCCGAAGATCGTCGAGCTGATGAAGCCGCAGCACGACACCACGGTCGGCTACGTCAACAAGGTCGTGGCCAAGTCGGCGCAGCAGCTGTCGGCGGCCGAGTCGCCGTACAAGGACACGCCGATCCTCGACTACATCCAGCACGTGCAGGAGGAGACGGTCAAGCAGGCGCTGCCGGACAACACGCTGCCGGTGCTGTCGATCGCGGCGCCGTTCAGCCGCAGCGCCGTCTTCCCCGCCGGCGACATCCGGGTCAGGGACGTGGCCGGCCTGTACGTCTACGACAACACGCTCCAGGCGGTCAAGCTGACCGGTGCGCAGATCAAGGACTACCTGGAGTACTCCGCCAGGTACTTCAACCAGCTCGCCCCCGGCGCCCCCGTCGACGTCACCAAGCTGACGAACGCGAACAACACCCCCGACTACAACTACGACCAGCTCTCCGGGGTGTCGTACGACATCGACGTGGCCAAGCCGGCCGGCCAGCGCATCGCCAACCTGACCTACGAGGGCGCGCCGATCCCGGCCGGCAAGGAGTTCCTGGTCGCGATCAACAACTACCGCCAGTCGGGCGGCGGCGGCTTCCCGCACGTCACCGGCGCTCCCGTCGTCTACAACGCGCAGGTGGAGATCAGGCAGGCGCTGATCGAGTACGCCACCGCGCAGGGCACCATCGACCCGTCGGACTTCGCGGTGTCCAACTGGAGGCTGACCCGCGACGGGGTCCCGCTCTTCTAGTCAGAGGTAGGAGGGCCCGGTCACCCGGTGCCTGAACGTCCACCACACCCACGCCTGGGACGCCACCAGCAGCGGGGTCACGGCCAGGACGATCGGCACCAGCACCGGCCCCGACGTGCCGGGCTCCAGCGGCAGCCGGAGCCCGGCCAGCACCCCGACGACCACCATCGCCGCCGAGGTCAGCGCGTACGTGCGGACCTCGCCGGCCCCTCCCGACAGCACGGCCGCCCGCTCGCGCAGCGTCCCCCGCAGCCGCAGCGCCGCGAACGCCAGCCCGTGCGTGAGGAACAGCGCGGCCAGCACCAGCGCGGGCAGCACCGCCACCGGCCCCTCGATCCCGAGCAGGATGCGGGCCAGCAGCAGGCCCCAGCTCAGCGCCAGCCCCCAGCTCCCGGCCACGATCGCGCCGTCCCAGAACGCCTGCCAGCGCGCCCCGGGCACGCGCCCGCGCAGCCACAGGCCCATGTCGCGGATCACCCACGCCAGCAGCAGCGTCACGACCACGGCGTGGTTGCCGTGCAGCAGCTCGCCCTCCAGCTGGGGGAACAGCCCCGCGAGCACGCCCGCCGTGGCCACCAGCCACACCTCGTTGCCCAGGAAGAACGGCGCGATCGCGGCGATCGCCTCGCGCCGCTCGCCCGCCGACCGCCCCAGGTACGGCAGTGCCATGCCCACCCCGATGTCGGCCCCGGCCAGCACCAGGTAGCCGAGCGCGAAGAAGGCCAGAATCAGGATCTCCATGGTCGGCTCCACTCAGAAGGAAGGGACGGGGACGGGGGCGTCGATCGGGCGGTCGCCCAGCGCCACCTCGGCGGGACCGCGCCGGGCGGCCCTGGCCAGCAGCCAGTAGTTGATCACGATCAGCACCGCGAACACGGTGGCGAAGGCGAACGAGGAGAAGCGCACCTGAGCCTCGGTCATCGGTGACATGGCCTCGGACGTCCGCAGCAGCCCGTACACGGCCCACGGCTGGCGCCCCATCTCGCGGAAGATCCAGCCGGACAACATGGCCACGAAGGGCACCGGGATCATCAGCGTCAGCAACCAGTGCCACAGCCGGAACCCGCGCACCACCGGCCGGAAGAACATGAGCAGGCAGCTCAGCCCGGCCACGAACATCATCAGCGCGAACAACGTCATCATCGTGATGCCGCTGGTCTGCACCCACGCCACGGGCGGCAGGTAGTCGCCGGGCCCGTGCCTGGCCACCATCTCGGCCTGCGCGGCGGCCAGCCGGCCGGCGTCGTTCACCCACGCCGCGACCTTGGTGGGCTGCATGGTCTCGAACCCGAGCCCGCCGAACGTCGCGGTGAAGAACGTGGCCGGCAACGCCACCCCCAACCCGATCCGCAGCGACTTGCGGAAGACGTCCTGCTCGGCGGTGCGCCTGCGCAGGTGGTACGCGCTCACCCCGGCCAGGAAGAACCCGCCCACGATCAGCGCGCCGCCCAGCACGTGCCAGAACGCCACCTGCGCCGCCGGGTTGGCCACCATCGCCCCGAAGTCCACCAGCCGCAGCCGGTCCCCGTCGGGCACGTGACCGACCGGGTTCTGCAGGAAGCCGTTGGAAACCATGATCCAGAACGCCGACGCGTACGCGGTCAGCGTCACCACCCAGATCGCCGCCAGGTGCGCCCACCGGTTCAGCTTGTTCCAGCCGAAGATCCACAAGCCCAGGAACGTGGACTCGACGAAGAAGGCCACCAGCGTCTCGATCGCCAGCGCCGAGCCGAACACGTCGCCCGCGTACTCCGTCAGCCCGCTCCACGACAGCCCGAGCTGGAACTCCATCACGAGCCCGGTGACGATGCCCATCGCGTAGTTGATGATGTAGAGCTGGCCCCAGAACCGCGTCATCCGCAGGTGCACGGGATCGCCGCCGAAGGTGGCCCGGGTCTGGATGACGGCCACCAGCGTCGCCAGGCCGAGCGTCAGCGCCACGAACAGGAAGTGCGCGCCCGCGGTGAGCGCGAACTGCAGGCGGGCGAGGTCCACGGTTTCCATGCCCCCGAGCTTCCGGGCACGGCACCGCCCGCCGCGTCATGCCGGGGCGTTCACCTGGCGTACATCCCGGGTCGCACGGGCCGCCCCGGCGTACCACTCAGGGTGTAAGCCAGCCCGGGGTGATGACACCGGCCTCGTAGGCGATGACGACGAGCTGCGCCCTGTCGCGGACGGACAGCTTGGTCATGATGCGGCTGACGTGCGTCTTCGCCGTGGCGGGGCTGAGCACGAGCCGGGCCGCGATCTCGTCGTTGGACAGCCCGGCGGCCACCAGCGTCATGACCTCGCGCTCGCGCTCGGTGAGCGCGTTGAGCTCGGGGCCCGGCTCCGGGCGCTTGACCCGGCCGGCGAACTCGGCGATCAGCCGCCGGGTGACCGACGGGGCGATGAGCGCGTCGCCCCTGGCCACGACCCGGACCGCGTGGATCAGCTCGGCCGGCTCGGTGTCCTTGACCAGGAAGCCGCCGGCGCCGGCCCGCAGCGCGCCGTAGACGTAGTCGTCCAGGTCGAACGTGGTCAGGATGATCACCTTGACGCCGTCGAGCGCCGGGTCGCCGGCGATGCGGCGGGTGGCCTCCAGGCCGTCGAGCTCGGGCATGCGGATGTCCATGAGGACGACGTCGGGCCGGTGCTCGCGCGCCTTGGAGATCGCCTCCGCGCCGTTGGCGGCCTCGGCCACCACCTCGATGTCGTCCTCGTCGCTGAGTATGGACCGGAACCCGGCGCGTACCAGGGTCTGGTCGTCGGCGAGCACTACGCGGATCATCGAGCCCCGTTCGTCGGCTGGGTGAGTGGCAGGCGGGCGGCGACGTGGAAGCCGCCCTCGGGGCGCGGGCCCGCCTCCAGGGTGCCGCCGAGCGCGGTGGCGCGCTCGCGCATGCCCTGCAGGCCGAAGCCGCTGCCCCCGTCGAAGGCGGCGCCCGGTCCGTCGTCCTCCACGCGGATGACGATGTTCCCGGACGCGTTGGTGATCGTCAACGTGGCCCTGTCGGTGCCGGAATGGCGGGAGACGTTCGTCAGCGCCTCCCGGACGATGCGGGCGCCGGCCAGGTCCACCTCGGTCGGCAGCGCGTCGAGCGGCCCCGACAGCTTCGTGCGGACGTCCAGCCCCGACGCCGCGACCAGCGCCTCCACCCGCGCCAGGCTGTCGGCGGGCGCGGTCGGCGCGTCCTCGTCCACCTGGCGCAGCACGCCCAGCGTGGTCCGCAGCTCGCGCAGCGTCTCCTTGCTGGTCTCCTTGATCGTCCGCAGCGCCGCCTCGGCCTCCTCGGGCCGCTTCTTCAGCCCGTGCAGCGCCGCGGCGGCCTGTACGTTGATCATGGAGATGTTGTGCCCGAGCACGTCGTGCAGCTCCCTGGCGATCCGCAGCCGCTCCTCGCCGGCCCGCCGCCTGGCCTCCTCCTCCTTGCTGTGCAGGGCGTCCAGGGCGTGCTGCCGGGCCTCCATGAGGTACGCGCGGCGGTTGCGGGTGACGCCGCCGAACGCGATGGCGGCCACCACCCACCCGGCGATCATGATGAACAGGCTGTCGTCCACGTGCCTGACCCCGCCGGTCTCGCCCACCCCCATGGCCAGCAGCGACAGCGCCCCCGTGGCGATGGCGGGCGCGAGGTGGCCCTGGTCGGCGGCGGTGTAGAGGGCGAGGAAGACCAGCACGATGATCGGCCCGTCGACCCCCGCCCACGGGTAGTAGGCCGCCACCGACACCGCGACGACGATCAGCGCCGCGACGGGATAACGCCGCCGCACCAGCAGCGCGCCGCACGCGATCAGCGGCAGCAGGACGTCCAGCGCGTTCAGCCGGCCGGGGCCGCGCAGGACATGGGTGAGCGCGGTGCCGGCCAGCACGACGACGATCGTCACGAGTGACACGATCGTGCTGGTGGAGGGCCTGCTCATGGCTCCCATTCTGCATGCCGCCCCGGGTGACGGGGTGATCGGCCGGGCGCATCTGGGTAGAGCCCGTGGATGAGCACTAAGGACGAACTCCGGCGGGTCGAAGAGGACCTGGTCCGGTTGCGGGCCGAGAACCAGGAAGTGCGCGACCAGATCCGCGACATGGGCGCGACCGATCAGGTCGAGATCTCAGCGGTGATCAGCCAGGCGGACGAGCAGGTGGAGCTGATCGCCCAGCTCGAACGCCGCCGCGACGGGCTGATCAAGCGGCTGGAAGAGGAGGGCGCCCAGTGACGGGCGCCCTACGGGTTCGACGGCGCAGGGGGACGCCTCAGCGGCGCAGGGGGACGCCTCAGCGGCGCAGAGGGGCGCCTCAGCGGCGCAGGGGGGCGCCGACGTCGTGCAGGTGGCTCAACGCCTGCCCGTACGACTCGACCAGGCCCGTCTGCAGGTAGTCGACGCCGATCTCCGCGCAGTAGCGCTCGACGATCGGCTGCGCCTTGCGCAGGTTCGGGGCCGGCATGTTGGGGAACAGGTGGTGCTCGATCTGGTAGTTGAGCTGGCCGAGCGCCACGTCGGTGAACAGGTTGCCGCGCACGTTGCGCGAGGTGAGCACCTGCTTGCGGAGGAAGTCCAGCTTGTCCTCCTTGGTCAGCACGGGCATGCCCTTGTGGTTCGGCGCGAACGTGCAGCCGAGGTAGAGCCCGAACAGACCCTGGTGGATGACCAGGAACAGCAGCGCCTTGCCGACCGGCAGAATGGTGAAGACCAGGCCGAAGTAGAGGGCGAAGTGCACCAGGAGCAGCGTCAGCTCCACGCCGCGCCGCTTGGTCGTGGGTGCGAGGAGTGCCTTGAAGCTGGCTATGTGGAGGTGCCAGGCCTCGAGGGTGAGCAGCGGAAAGAACCAGTAGGCCTGATATTTCGCGATAAACCGTGGCAATCCTGCGCTTTTAATGGCCTGATCCTGGGACCAGACGATCACGGCGGGGGACACGTCGGGGTCGTGGTCCTCGTGGTTCGGATTGGCGTGGTGGCGGTTGTGCTTGGTGGTCCACCAGCCCCAGCCGAGCCCGACGCCGAGGTTGCCGATGATCAGGCCCGCGATGTCGCTCGGCGAGCGGGTCCTGAACACCTGCCGGTGCCCCAGATCGTGGGCGAGGAAGCCGAGCTGGGTGAAGACCACTGCCATCAGGGCCGCGACGAGAAGCTGCAGCCACGAATCGCCCACCCAGGCGAACAACGCCCAGCAACCGAGGTAGACAATGGCGGCGATGCTCATCCGGATGGCGTAATAAACGGGACGCCGGTCGAGGAGACCGGCGTCAGAGATGTGATGGGCTAGTCGGGCGAAGTCACTGCCTCGAGTGTCGATCGTGCCGGGACTGGCCACAGGTCTCCTTACCTCGCGGTGCAAGTTGCCCTAACCTTGGCGCATCCATGGCAAAACCGGAAGCACGTAGTCAGGGGGAGTGAATTCACCGGCCCACGCTTGTTCCCGGGGGTCGCGACGCCGTGGTCGCGACCTGGGTGTCAGGGGGAGGCCATGCGCTTGACAGGCGGTCAGGAATCCTCCGCCCTAGCGTGGCGTGTGCTCAGCGTATACCCCACGGGGTCATGCAACGTCGCGCCGCGCTCCAGCGCCGCCCGGTAACCGCCGCCACCCAGGCCCGCGTCGGCCCCATCGCGGACACCAGCCCGGACGGACGGCTCGGCAACCGGGATCAGAGGCCGAGCCGCTCCTTCAGCAGCTCGACGGGCAGATGGGGCACCGTGGCCTCGCTGATCTCCGGCAGCCCCACGACCAGCTCCCCCTCGAAGACCCGCAACCCCGCCACCGCGCAGTAACCCCTCATGTGCCGCGGCTCGCCGTTGTAGTAGCCCCCCGAGCCGTAGTCGATCCGTACGCTCTCCAGCGCCGGCCGCGCGCTGGCCAGGCACGCCCCCATCGGCAGCCCCAGCTCCGTCGGCGAGGTGCACGTGTGGGCGTTGCCCGCCACGACGAGCGCGGGCTCGGCGTGCGCGGCCAGCACCTGCTCGGCCATCGAGGCGTCCCGCTGCGACCAGTCCCCGGTGAACGCCCCTCCGTCGAACAGCGTGACCGAGAGCCCCGGCACCGCCTTGAGCACCGCGAAGTGCCCCGCCGTGACGCGCCCGTCGCCGAGCCACCACAGCGGATGGTCGAGCCCCGTCCCGTCGGCCAGGTAGGCGTCGAGCTGCGGTTTCAGGGCCGCGGGCCATTCGAGGGCCAGATGGGTCAGCCCGAGGAGCCTCATGAGCCCGAGGATGACCAGCGGGTTCTCCCTGACCCCGTGGACCTCGCCGAGCAGCAGCAGCCCGGACTCCTCGATCGAGCGCCCGGCCCGGTCGACGGCGGCCCGCTCGGCCGGCAGCTCGTAGTCGTCCGTACGGAACTCGGCGACGGCCTGGAGCAGACCGTCCAGCGTGTCGACGCCTGGCATGCCTCCACCCTGTTCGCCCCGGTCGTCGCGCGCAAGCGCCGGGGGCCGGAGCACCTGCGCGCCCGTCAGGAGGCGGGCGAGCTCCCGGCCGACCGGGACCCGGACTCGCCCGAGTTCGCCGAGCACCACGCGCGGGAGGTCGCGAAGCCGGTGGGCCACCTGCGCGACGTTCCCGCTCCGTAAGATCCGCGCGGGCCGGGCGGGTGTTGGATCGGCGGCATGCGCGTCTTGCTCACCGGCTCGGCAGGTTTCATCGGCAGCCACATCGCGGAGGCCCTCCACGGCGGCGCGATCACCCCGGGCCGCCGCGACGGCGAGGTGGTCGCCCCCGGCTCCGGCGGCTGCGAGGTGGTCACCGCGGACCTCCGGGACGGCGTGGACATCCGCGACCCCGACGCCCTGGACCGCCTCCTGCCCGGCGTCGACGCCGTGATCCACCAGGCCGCCAAGGTCGGCCTCGGCGTGAACGTGGCCGACCTGCCCGACTACGCCTCCGTCAACGCGTACGGCACCGCGACCCTCCTCGCCGCGATGGCCCGGCACGGCGTCGGCCGGCTGGTCCTGGCCTCGTCCATGGTCGTGTACGGCGAGGGCGCCTACGACTGCGCCCGCCACGGCCGCGTCCGCCCGGGCCCCAGGCGGGCCGGCGACCTGGCGCGCGGCGTTTTCGACCCCCGCTGCCCGCGCTGCGACGACGTCCTGACCCCGACGGTCGTCCCGGAGGAGGCGGCCCCCGACCCCCGCAACGCCTACGCCACCACGAAGCTGGCCCAGGAACACCTGGCCGCCAACTGGGCCCGCGAGACCTCCGGCACCGTCGTGGCCCTGCGCTACCACAACGTCTACGGCCCCCGGATGCCCCGGGACACGCCCTATGCCGGGGTGGCCGCGATCTTCCTGTCGGCCCTGCTGGCGGGCCGGGCGCCCCGGGTGTTCGAGGACGGGGGGCAGCGGCGGGACTTCGTCCACGTACGGGATGTGGCCCGCGCCAACGTCCTGGCGCTCGGGGTGGGGACGGCCGGGGAGCCGGCGGCGTACAACATCGCCAGCGGCACCCCGCACACGGTGGGGGAGCTGGCGGCGGCCCTGGCGGCCCAGACGGGCGGCCCGGACCCGGTGACGACGGGCGAGTACCGCCTCGGGGACGTCCGCCACATCGTCGCCTCCCCGGCCCGAGCGGCCGCCGAGCTGGGCTTCACGGCACGGATCACCTTCGCGGACGGCATCAAGGAGTTCGCCGGCGCCGCACCGGACGCGGGCGCGACAGGATCGTGAGGTGGAGCGAGGCCGCCGAGCCAGGCGGCTCTGTGCCGAGCCGGAAGCCGCCGTCGACGCGGGGGAAGGGCATGAGCGAGCAGGCCGGTCGGCGGGAGCGGCGTGGACCCAGGACGGCCGGGCCGGGCGTGATGTCATCGGTCCGTAAGGGTTGGGCGGGGGTGGCCGTTCTAGCGTCGGGAGCGTGATCGATGTCGTGTTGCCCTGCCTCGACGAGGCCGAGGCGCTGCCCTGGGTTCTGGAGCGGATGCCGCCCGGCTACCGCCCCATCGTGGTCGACAACGGCTCCACCGACGGGTCCGACCTGGTGGCCGCCGAGCTGGGAGCGGTCGTCGTGTACGAGCCGCGCCGCGGGTTCGGGGCCGCCTGCCATGCCGGGCTCCTGGCCGCCTCCAGCGAGATCGTCTGCTTCATGGACGCCGACGCCTCACTCGACCCCGCCGAGCTGCCCCTCGTCACCGGACCGGTGGCCGCTGGCCGCTCGGAACTGGTGCTCGGGCGGCGGGTGCCGGCGCGACGGGGGGCCTGGCCGGTGCACGCGCGGCTCGGCAACGCCGTTCTGGCCCGCCGCCTGCGGCGTACGGCGGGGGTGCCGGTCCGGGACCTGGGGCCGATGCGGGCCTGCCGCCGCGTCCCGCTGCTGGGGCTGGAGCTGGCCGACCGGCGGTTCGGCTATCCGCTGGAGATGGTGCTGCGGGCCGCCGCGGCCGGGTGGCGGGTGGTCGAGGCCGACGTACGCTACCTGCCCAGGGCCGGGCGCTCCAAGGTGACGGGCACCGTACGGGGGACGTTGCGCGCCATCGGCGACATGCGGGCCGTCATGGCCGCCCACCGTCAGGGGCAGCGGACCACCATCCCGGCATAGGACAGGTTGCCCCCGAAGCCGAACAGCAGCATCGGCGCCCCCTTGGCCACCTCGTCCCGCTGCAGCAGCTTCGACAGCGCCAGCGGCACGCTCGCGGCCGAGGTGTTCCCCGACTCGACCACGTCCTTGGCGACGATGGCGTTGACCGCGCCGAGCTTCCTGGCGACGGGCTCGATGATGCGCAGGTTCGCCTGGTGCAGGACCACCGCCGCCAGGTCCTCCGGGCGTACGCCGCCACGCTCGCACGCCCGGCGGGCGATGTCCGGGAGCCGGGTGGTGGCCCAGCGGTACACGGTCTGGCCGTCCTGGGCGAAGCGGGTGGGGGTGCCCTCGATCCGTACGGCGGTGCCCAGCTCCGGCGCCGAGCCCCACACGACGGGCCCGATCTCCGCCTCGGGAGCGGCGCTCACCACGACCGCCCCGGCCCCGTCGCCCGTCAGCACGCACGTGGTCCGGTCGGTCCAGTCGGTCACCGCGGTCATCTTGTCCGCGCCCACGACCAGGGCGTTCGTGGCCGCGCCCGCGCGGATGGCGTGGTCGGCCTGGGCCAGGGCGTGGGTGAACCCCGAGCACGAGGCCCCGAGGTCCATCAGGGCGGCGTCGGGCACGCCGAGCCGGGCCGCGACGCGGGAGGCGACGTTGGGGGCGTGCTCGGTCTGCGTACAGGTGGCGACCAGGACGAGGTCGATGTCGGACGCGGCCAGGCCGCTTGCGGCCAGCGCCTTGGCGGCGGCCTGCGCGGCCAGGTCCGTGACGCTCTCGCCGTCGCCCGCCACATGCCTGGTACGGATGCCGACCCGCTTGCTGATCCACTCGTCGCTCGTGTCCACGATTGCCGCCAGATCATCATTTGTCAGGACTTTGGCGGGTTGATAGTGGCCTGTGGCGACAAGTCGTGATCCATTCATGCGGCGGACTATAGCAAGCGAACGTTCGGACGCTAATCTGGCCGGTATGAGCTCGCCCACGCCCGCCGGGGCATCCGCATGAGCCCGCGCCGGTCCGTCGCCGAGGCGCTCGGCACGCGTGCGTCCATCCTCGACCGCTCGGTCGCCATCGCCTCCATGGAGGGGCTCGAAGGGCTGACCATCGGCCGGCTCGCCATCGAGCTGAGCATGAGCAAGTCGGGCGTCCTCGGGCACTTCGGCACCAAGGAGGCCCTCCAGCTCGCCGTCCTGGACCGGGCCGGGGAGATCTTCCGCGCCGAGGTCTGGGAGCCCGCCCTGCCGGCCGCGCCCGGCCTGGACCGGCTGCGGGTGCTCTGCGAGGCGTGGATCTCCTACCTGGAACGGCGGGTCTTCCCGGGCGGCTGCTTCTTCGTGGCGGCGGCACACGAGTTCGACGGCCGGCCCGGTGCGGTCCGGGACGCCGTGGAGTCACGGTTCGGTGTGTGGCGGGCCCGGCTGGCCAAGGAGGCCCGCCGGGCCGTGGACGCGGGCGAGCTGCCCGCGGGGACCGATCCGGGGCGGCTGGTCTTCGAGCTCATGGGGATGGCCATGGCGCTCAACCACACCATCCAGCTCCACGGTGATCCGCACGCCGCCACGTACGCCCGCGAAGCCGTGAACGCCCGCCTCACCCCGCCTTCCGCCTGACCCGAGTTCCCCGGCGGAGGCCCCGAGGATCAGTCCGCCGACAGGCGGTCGAACAGAGCCAGAGCCGCCTGCCTGACCTCCTCCGGTGAGAGCCCGTCCAAGGTCTTCCTGGCGTCGGTGATGTCGCGGGTGGTGGCCAGCGTGATCGCCACGGACGAGGCCGCGGCACGGTCGATCGATCCCGTCGGGGCGGCGTCGGCCAGTTCCTGGGCGCTCGCGGCGAGGTCGAGGTTGTCTCTCAACGGATCTCCTCGGGTGAAGACGGTTCGGCCCATTGCATCACTTGGCATCGTGCCGCATCCACCATTCGGTGAATTCCCGGCAGCGCCCGTCGGGCTCGAACCGGATCACCCAGAGGTTGCTGTACGTTTTGTCCGGATATGTCGTGACTCCTTGGATGACGCTGACGTCCTCCGTCACGGACACCGGATGCCACTCGAATGTGGCCTCACCTGGTTTGTCCTGCCGCCCCAGCCACTGCGAGACGATGTCGTCACGACCCTGCCACGGCGAGCTGTACGGCTCGGTGTAGTAGACCGCGTTCTCGGTGAACAGGGCGGCGATGTCGTCGGGATCGTTGGAGTTCCATGCGCGCACGTACCCCTCGATCCACGGGTGCGGCTCGACCATCGGGCTATCCTCTCAGCGGGTCATGTCCCACGGTCATGAGCTCCCGCCGCGACTCGTCGTCCGTCCGGTCGCCCATGGTCTCGACGAGGTCCACGACCTGGCGCATCACCTCGATGTCCACCTTGGTGAGGTCGCCCTTCCGCTTGCTCAGGACGTGCAGCACGCCCCGCCCCAGCTCGTCGATCCCCATGTCCGGGTCGGGCGGGAAGCCCTCCTCGTCGGAGGCCTCGGCGAGCAGGTAGGACCGCAGTTCCTCGGAGTTCATGTTGACCATCCGGTGGAACTCGTTCCACAGCACGTCGGTGTCAAAACCCTCAGTCATGACGCCCGTCTACCCGCCACGCCCCGCGTTACGCACCCGTGCCACCTATCCCACGCCGTCGGCGAGCTTGGCGACGGTGTCGGTGACGCGCCGCGCCCGGGTCTCCGGCTTCTTGGCGCCCTCGATCCGCAGGACGTGGCGCATCTTGCGCGAGTAGGACAGGCTCTCGAAGAACTTCCTCGCCTCGGGCGCCTGGTCGAGCGCGGCGGCCAGGTCGTCGGGCACGCGCGCCTCGCGGGGCGCGGTGTCGAGCGCGACCTCCACCTCGACCTCGTCGCCCGCGGCCACGCCGGCGCCCTGCCGGTTCTCGGCGCTGAGCGGCAGCATGAACCGGCCGCCCATCGGGGCCACGGTGCTGCGGTAGGTGTGGGCGTTGATCGTGACGGTCACGGCGGGCCGCCTCCCGCTCCCGAGCCCCTCGACGACCTCGGCGGGGACCTCGAAACCCGTGGCGGTCTTGCTGCCCAGCTCGATCGTGCTGCGGAATCTCATCGGAAGAACCCCTCCAGTCCGGGCGCCGGGCTCGACGGAGACGACCTGGCTGTGTCGAGGGTAGCCGCCGACAAAAAAAGTGGTCGATCCAGCACCTGGTGCCCAGGTCACGATTTACCGGATTTCGGGTCTCGTTTAGGTATGGGGGTACTCAGGCCGGGTCCCCCGCACTCGGACAGTCTGGAGCCGTCTCAGCGCGGGGGACGCCGGGACGGCTCCAAGAGAGCCTGCCGCGGAGGAGGGGACGGCACGTGCCGCGGGCCGGGGAACGGGTGGTCTGCCAGCCACCCGGAGGCCCCGCGCCCGCGGCACGCGCCGGGGAGCTCCCGGAGTCGGGCCGGGGGAGGCGAAGGTCTACGTGCCGGAGCGAACGGGCCCGGTGCTGCCGCGCGGCGTGAGGACGGCCGCCTGGTCCTCGTAGGGAGGCACGCTCTCGCCCGAGATCAGGGCGAGCAGGCGCTGCGCGGCGTGGGCGCCGTAGGCCGGGATGTCGCGGGTGAGCGCGGTCAGCGGCGGGCGTACGACCTGGGCCAGCGGCGAGTCGTCCCACGCCACGACGGACAGGTCGCGCGGCACCTCCACGCGCATCTCCTGGGCCACCGACAGGCCCGCCACCGCCATGATGTCGTTGTCGTAGATGATGGCCGTGGGCCGGTCGGGCGAGCTGAGCAGCCGTCTGGTGGCCCGGGCGCCCTCCTCGCCGGTGTAGTCGGTGTGCACGATGACGTGCTCGGCCACGCCCTCGCACGCCTGGAGGAACGCCTGGTCGCGGACGGCGGTGTGGACCAGCCGGGGCAGCCCGGCCACCCGCGCGATGCGGCGGTGACCCAGGGCCACGAGATAGCCGACGGTCTCGCGCACGGCCTCGCCGTCGTCGGACCAGACGGCCGACAGCGAGCCCGACTCGGAGGGGTGCCCGATGACGACGACCGGCATGCCGAGCCGCTCCAGCTCGCTCACCCGGGAGTCCGCATAGTGCAGGTCCACGAGGAAGACGCCGTCGATGCGGCTCTCGCCCCACCAGTGCCGGTAGACCTGGCTCTCCTGCTCGTGGCTGGCGACGACCTGGAGCAGCAGGGCGTAGGAGCGGTCGGCGAGCACGCCCTCGATGCCGCTGATCAGCTCCATGAAGAACGGCTCGACGCCCAGGATGCGCGCGGGCCGGCACAGCGCGAGGCCGACGCAGTTGGCCCGGGCGCCGTTGAGGGCCCGCGCCGCGCTGTTGGGCCGCCAGCCGATCTCGTCGGCGATGGCGACGATCCTGGCCCGCGTCGCCTCCGACACTCCCGGTTGCCCGTTGAGCGCGTAGGAGACCGCCACCTTGGACACTCCCGCACGGGTGGCGATGTCGGCGATCGTCGGTCGTCTCACGGATAGATATTAACCGCTTAAGCCGCGTGCCAGGGCTTCGCGTCCTGCGTCTCCTTGGCGGCCCCGGCCACGCGCAGCGCGTACGTGGCCCGCTCGGCCCCCTCCACCGGCCCCAGGTAGGTGTGCCCGGTCAGGTGGCACCACGCGGGCAGGTCCACGGGTGCGGCGGGATCCGAGGCGATCAGATGGATCACGGCGCCCGGGCCGGCCGCGCGCACGTGGGCGCGCAGCTCGATGAGCAGCTGCACGCACAGCTTGTCGCCGCCGTCCACTACGAGATCAGGCATGCGTATAGGAAATCATCCCTTGAGTCCCGTATGCGCCAAGCCCTCCACGAACTGCTTCTGCGCCACCACGAACACCACGAGCACCGGCAGCGCGGTCAGCGAGGCGGCGGCCAGCTGCACGTTCCACATGGGCCCGCCGTAGGCGTCCACGAACTGGGTGAGCGCCTGCGGCAGCGTGAACCGCTCGGGCGTGGTGAGGAACACGATCGGCTCCAGGTAGAGGTTCCAGCTGTGCAGGAATGTGAAGATGGCCACCGCGCCCACGGCGGGCCTGGCCAGTGGCAGCCCGATCCGCCAGAACGTGGCGAACCGCCCCAGCCCGTCCACCGCCGCGGCCTCGTCCAGCTCCTTGGGCAGCGCGAGGAAGAACTGCCGCATGATGAACGTGGCCAGCACGCTCGGCGCGCCCAGCACCGGGATGAGGACCAGCGGCCAGTGCGTGTCGGTCAGCCCGAGGGAGTGGAAGATCCGGAAGAGCGGGACGATCGTGACCTCGCTGGGGATCAGCAGGCCGACGAGGATCACCAGGAACAGCGCGTTCGAGCCGCGGAAGCGGATGCGCGCGAACGCCCACCCCGCGAGCGCCGACACCGCGAGCGTGCCGAGGGTGACGACGGCGGCGACGTAGAGGCTGTTCCAGTACTGCTGCGCGAACGGCTGCAGCTCGAACACCTGCCGGTAGGCGTCCAGCCGGGGGTTGCCGGGCAGCAGCGACGGCGGGAAGGCGAAGATCTCGCTCACCGGCTTCAGCGAGGAGGTGACCATCCACCAGGTCGGGAAGACGAACGGCACGCACAACACGCAGAGCACGCCGTACAGGAGCGTCTTACGTCTCAAGGAACACCCACCTCCTGCGCATCCGCCACTGCAGCACGGTGAGGGCGAGCACGATCACGAAGAGCAGCACCGACAGCGTGGCGCCGTAGCCGAAGTGGTGGAACTGGAAGGCCTGCTGGTAGAGGTAGTAGACCAGCACGGTGGTGGAGGTGCCGGGCCCGCCCTGGGTGAGCACCGCGATCTGGGCGAACACCTGCAGCGACCCGGCCACCGTGATGATCGAGGTGAGCAGCACGGTCGGGCTGATCATCGGCAGCGTGATCCGGGCGAACCTGGTCCAGGCCCCCGCCCCGTCGATCCTGGCCGCCTCGTACAGCTCCTTGGGCACGCCCTGCAGCGCGGCGAGGAACAGCACCATGTTGAGCCCGACGTTCTTGAACACCTGGACGCAGATCACCGACACCATCGCGCCGGTCCCGGTACGCAGCCAGTTGGGGCCCTCGACTCCCACGCTCTGGAGCAGGGCGTTGACGCCGCCGTTCGACTGCAGCAGGAAGCCCCACACGATCGTCCACGCCACCAGCGAGACCACCACGGGGGAGAAGAACAGCGTCCGGAACACCACCGTGCCGCGCAGCCGCTGGTTGAGCAGCACCGCGAGCAGCATGGCCAGCGACAGGTTGAACACCACGAGGCCGACCGAGAACACGGCGGTCGCGGTCAGGACCTTGGGGACGTTCGGGTCGGCGAGGAGCTGACGGTAGTTGTCGCCGCCGACGAACTCGAAGGTGTCGGCGAGCACGTTCCACTCGTGCAGGCTGTAGTAGACGACCAGGCCCAGCGGCAGGAACACGAACAGCAGGCTGCCGACCAGTTGCGGGGCCACGAACGCGTACCCGATCAGGTGGTCCCGGCGGCCGGCCGTCCACCAGCCGGCCCGGCTCGCGCGAGCCGGGCCGGCGG
Organism: Nonomuraea sp. KM90; assembly: GCF_052246675.1. NCBI lineage: Bacteria > Bacillati > Actinomycetota > Actinomycetes > Streptosporangiales > Streptosporangiaceae > Nonomuraea > Nonomuraea sp. KM90. The sequence continues at coordinate 107,561 of NZ_JBQQCB010000007.1, forward strand.
CGGTGCCGCGCAGTTCGAGCGCCATCACTTGGCCAGCATCGGCTGGATCGCGGTGCACACCCCGGTCAGCGTCTTCGCCACGTCGGCGCCCGGCTGCCAGAGCTGGTCGAGGCCGGCCCGCACGGTCTGGGCCAGCTCGGCCTGCCCGGCGTGGCTGGGCTTGACCCGGCCGTTCGCGATGCCGTCGATGACGACCTGCTGCAGCTGCTCGGGCTTCAGCAGCGGGTTGCTCTTGGCCAGGCCATCGGCGGTGAGGAGCTGGGTACGGGGCGGCGGGAAGTACTGGCCGAGCTTGGCGGAGTTCTCCGGGTTGGACAGGAAGGACAGGAAGTCGGCGGCCTTGGCGGCGTTCGGGCTCTTCTTGATCACGCCGATGCCGGCCTGGCCGATGACGCTGTAGGCGCCCTTCGGGCCGGCGGGCAGCGGGATCAGGTCCCACTCGAAGGTCGCGTCCTTGAGCAGGGAGGCCCGGGAGATCTGGGTGACCGTCATCGCGGCCTCACCGGCGAAGAAGTCGGCCGTGGTGCCGGGGGCGGGCAGCGCCTTGTCCTCGAAGATGGCCTTGTGCAGGAACGTCATCGCCTCGACCATCTCGGGCTTGGCGAAGCCGCAGGTCCTGCCGTCCTCGCTCCACGCCTCCGCGCCCCAGCCGCCCCATATGGTGGCCAGGTTGTCCCAGCCCTTGTAGTCGAAGTCGCGCACCACCAGCCCGGCCTTGCCCGTCTTCGCGTTCACGGCGGCGGCCGCCTCGACGGCCTGCTCCCACGTCCAGCCGGCCTTCGGCGCCTTCTGCCCGGCCTCCTTCAGCAGGTCCCGGTTCACGAACACGCCGAAGGGCGAGGTGGAGAACGGGTAGGCGTACAACTTGCCGTCGCGCTGCCAGAGCTTCGTCGTCGAGGGCGCCAGCTCCTCCGGCTTGACCAGGCTCTCCAGCGGCGCGAGGGCGCCGGAGCCGACGAAGTCGGGCGCGGAGTTCTCCAGGATCCAGGCCAGGTCGGGGGCGTTGCCGCCGGCGATCTGCGTGGTGAGCGTCGTGGTGTAGTTCTCGATCGGCAACGTGTCGAACTTGATCGCCGCCACGTCCTTGTGCGTCTTGCGATATTCGTCGGCGATCGAGTTCAGCAGGTTGAGGTGCTCGGCGTTGCCGGTCCAGATCGTCATCCGCAGCGAGGCGGGTCCGGTGGCGGCGGGCTCCGAGCCCGAGCCGCAGGCGGTCAGTACGAGCAGTCCCGCGAGGCCGGTGGCGGCCATGGTGATGCGCATCGGGGCTCCTAAAGGGGGGATCAGTAACCGGACACGTCCGGCCAGTGGAGTTCGACGCCCTGCTCCTCCAGGCGCTCCTGGAAGGCGGCGAGCAGGGTGGGGTCGTTCCGCACGGCGTGCGGGGCGGCGGACCGGTCGAGGCAGAACGCGGCCAGCGCGCCGGCGGCCTCCCCGATGTTCCATTCGACCGGATGCAGGCGGTAACAGCCGTTGGTGATGTGGGTGGTGGCCAGGTTCTTGCCCGCGGGGAGCAGGTTGGCCACGCGGCGGGGCAGCAGCGCGCCGAGCGGGATCTCGAACGGGCTGCTCGGCACGTCGAGGTAGTTGTCGCCGCCCGTCGAGGGGTGCAGGTCGATCCGGTACATGCCGATGCCGACCGAGTCGGTGTAGCGCGCGGCGCCCTTGTCACCGCGCACGGCCATGGACAGGTCCTGCTCGACGATCGTGTACTCGCCCAGGATGCGGCGCGACTCCCGGATGTAGGGCGCCTGGGCCAGGCCGTCGGCCGAGCCCGTCACGTCGCCGCGCAGCCGCAGCCCCGGCCAGCCGGTGCCCCCGTCGGGGCGCGGCGCCTCGGTCTGCAGCCAGTAGAGCACCGACCTGGACAGCTCGCGGGCCGCCCGCAGGTGGTCGGCGGCGTCCGGCACGTCGATGACCGGACCCTCCAGGTAGTCGATCATCGGCCAGTTCACCAGCGTGATGTCGCTGGCGTAGGCCCCCGGGACGAACAGGTCCCGCGCGGCGATCCTGCGGAAGGTCCACAGGTTGCCGTCGCCGGGGTTGCGCCGCTGGTCGGCGCGGACCGCCAGCGGGTCGTCGCCGGGGTTGGGGGTGAAGGAGCGCTCGGAGATCTCCAGCGTGCGCGGGTTCGGGGTGCGCCAGCCCAGCATCGGCCCGCCCCAGAACTCCGGCTGGTACGCCCGCCAGAAGTCGTAGCGCTCCGGCCGGTCGATCGTGTGGTCGCCGTCCACGTGGTCGATCGCGAAGCACACGGAGACGGCCTGCATGTTCAGCGGCTGCGCGGTCGCCGGGGCGCTGGGCTCGCCGGTGTCGGACTGGGACTCGAAGCCGGTCACGTACTCGGTGCCGGTGAGCGGCAGCAGCTCGCCCGTCTCGGTGGCGTCCAGGACGTACGGCGCGCTGATCCAGATCGTCTCACCCGGGTCGTCGCGGTGTGCCAGCCGCACCGCCGTCACGCGGTCGCCGTCCACCTCCGCCTCCACCGGCCGGTACGGCTGCAGCACGGTCAGCAGCCCGCCGCCCCGGTAGGGGGCCAGCATGGAGTCGAGCACCGCGACCGCCACCCGGGGCTCGTGGCACAGGGGGCTCACGTGGCCCGCCCCCGGGTTCAGCTCCCGCCAGGCGCGGGCGCCCTCGGTCAGCGGGTAGTGGCGGCGGTAGTAGGCCCGGATGCCGTCGCGCAGCGCCCGGTAGCTCGCGGTCACACCGAACCGCTCCACCCAGGTGTGCTCGTCGGGCGGGACGGCCTGGCTGGTGAGCTGGCCGCCGAGCCAGTCGTACTCCTCGGTCAGCACCACCCTCCGGCCCGCCCGCAGGGCAGCGAGCGCCGCGGCCACCCCGCCGAGCCCACCACCCACGATCAGCACGTCTGTGCTCGACTCGCGCAAGTCCGATCCCTTCATTTGCGTGCGGGCGCCAGCGTGGCGCCCTCGGCGTACTCGCAGGGCAGCAGCCGCTGTACGGGCTCGCCGCCCTCGATCAGTTCGGTCAGGTCCTCCACGGCCTGGCGTCCCATCTCCCGCCGGGGGATGCGGAAGCCGGTGAAGTCGATGTCCGTGGGGGCGGGCCGTGTCGGGTCGCCCAGCGTGAGGACCGACAGGTCGCCGGGGACGGAGACGCCGCGCTTGCCCAGCAGGTCGGTCAGGGCGACGCCGTCGGCGTACTCCTCGGCCAGCACCGCCGTCACGCCCGCGGCCAGTACCCGCTCGACCATGTCGGCGGGCTCGCCGGGGGGCAGCCGCAGCGGCTCGGGCACCGACTCGGCGAAGCCGCGGAAGCGGTCGGCGTACGACTCGGGGCTCGAGCCGTGGCCCAGGTACGCGAGGCGCTCGTGGCCCATGGCCCGGGTGCGCGCGACCAGTTCGCGGACGGCGGACTGGTAGTCGGCGCCGACGTACGGCACCGTGCCGCCCGCGTCGTCGCGGCGGCCGACCGACACGAACGGGTAGCGCTCGGCCACCAGCCTGGTCAGATCCTCGCGGTCCAGCTCGCGCCCCAGCAGCACGCAGCCGTCGGCCAGCCTGAGCCGGTGGTCCTGGTGGTAGACCCGCTTGCGGCCGGCCACGGTCGGAGCGCTGGTGAACAGCAGCAGGTCGCAGCCGCAGTGCTCGGCGCACTCCTCGATGCCGACGAGGAACGGGTGGAAGAAGTCACCGGTCGCGCTGGGGAAGACGGGCTCGTAGGTGAAGACGCCCAGGATCCGGTTGCGCCCGGCGGCCAGCCGGCGGGCGGCGGGGTCGGCCACGTAGCCGGTCTCCCTGATCACCCGCATGACGCGGTCCCTGGTCTCGGCCGGGATGCGGGAATCGGCGTCGGCGCGGTTGTTGAGCACCAGGGAGACGGTGGTCTGGCTGACGCCTGCCAGGCGGGCGATGTCGCGCTGCGTCAGGCGGCGTGCGGGGTCGGGGGGAGGCATGCGGAAGTCCTCAGCTAATGCGCATTAGCGCGTGGCGATGCCTGGAATTGTTCGCCGCGCGCCACTGGCGTGTCAAGGGTTTCCGCAGTGCTAATCCGGATTACCGGGATATGACGTCCGTGACGGACATGCCCCGCACAGACGCCGCCTCAGGGTGTCAGGAGACGCCGGGAGGGGAGGTCGAGTCGCGGATCACGAGCTGGCACGGCAGGGTGTGCACCCCGGGGGTGGCCTTGCCGTCGATGGCCGCGAACAGGTGCTGCGCCGCCGTCCTGCCCAGCAGTTCCAGGTTCATGTCCACCGTGGTCAGCGCCGGCCGGGTCTCGGTCGAGAGCACCTCCCAGTTGTCGTAACCCACCACCGCGATGTCGTCGGGCACCCGCCGCCCGCGCTCCCGCGCCGCCTCCACGAAGCCCGCCGCGATCTGGTCGCTGCCGCAGAACACCGCGTCGATCTCCGGCTCGGCCATCAGCAACATCTCGGCCGCGTGCCGGCCCCACCGCTGCGACCACACGCCGGACAGCGTCTGCCCGGCCTGCTCGACCCCCGCCTCGTTGAGAGCCCGGCGGACGCCCTCCTCGCGGTCGCGGGCCGCCTTGTAGTGGGCCGGGCCCGTGATGTGCGCGATCCGCCGCCGGCCCAGGGCCAGCAGGTGGTTGACGGCCATCGCCGCCGCCCCCACGTCGTCGGGGACGAAGGACACGTCGTCGGGGTCCTCGGAGGGGCCGTACGCGTACACGACGGGGACCGGCAGGTCCTTGCTCACCGAGGGCCGCGGGTTGGTGCTCTCGCCCACCACGATCAGCCCGTCCACCCGGCGCGACAGCAGCGCGCGCAGGTGGTGCTGCTCCCTGATCGCGTCGCCCCGCGCGTCGCACAGCAGCACCGCCATCTCCCCGGCCCCGAACGCGTCCTCCGCGCCGAGCAGCACCGGGATGCCGAACCGGCCGACGCTGTCGGAGGTCAGCAGCCCCACCGTCCGCGTCTGCCCCGAGAGCAGCCCCCTGGCCAGGGCGTTCGGCTGGAAGGAGAGCTCCGCCGCGGCGGCGAGCACGCGCTCGCGCGTAGCCGCCCGCACGTCCTGGCGCCCGTTGAGCGCCTTGGAGGCCGTGGCGATCGATACCCCCGCCAGCGAGGCCACATCGTTGATGGTCGCCCGCTTACCCGCCATACTTCGAAACCCTTTTCGGTGAATTGTGAACTGCTTAGCACCTTAGCACCCATTGACATGGGCTCATGTTTCTTCTACGTTTCCGAAAACCTTTAAGTCCAGGAGCACATCATGAGACGAAGGCTGGCCGGGATCTCCCTCCTCGGTGTGTTAACGCTCACAGCGGCGGCCTGCGGCAGCGGCGGCGGCGGGGGCGGCGGCACGCAACCGGCGGACGGTCCCGTGACGATCACCATGTGGACCCGCGCGGCCACCCAGACGCAGAGCGAGCGTCTGGTCAAGGCCTACAACAGCACGCACAAGAACCAGGTCAAGCTCACGGTCATCCCGACCGACAACTATCAGCCCCGCATCGCCGCCGCGGCCGGTGCCAAGCAGCTCCCCGACGTGTTCGCGGCGGACGTCATCTTCGTCCCGAACTACACCTCGCAGGGCCTGTTCATGGACGTCACCGACCGGGTCGCGGCCCTGCCGTACAAGGACAAGCTCGCCCCCTCGCACATGAAGCTCGGCACGCTCGACGGCCGGCAGTACACGCTCCCGCACACGCTCGACCTGTCGGTCTGGTTCTGGAACAAGGACCTGTACGAGAAGGCCGGCCTGGACCCCGAACAGGGGCCGAAGACCCTCAAGGAGTTCGCCCAGCACGCCACCACCATCCAGGACAAGCTGGGCAAGGACGGCAAGGTGCACGGCACCTTCTTCGGCGGCAACTGCGGCGGCTGCTACGTCTTCACCTTCTGGCCGTCCGTCTGGGCCGCCGGCGCGCAGGTCATGAACCCCGAGGGCACCACCTCGCTCAACGACCAGCAGGCGATGACCGACGTGTTCAAGATCTGGCGCGAGCTGTACGAGAAGAAGGCCACCGGCCCGACGGCCAAGGAGGAGCAGGGCCCGACCTGGACCGGCTTCTTCCCCAAGGGCGAGATCGGCGTCATGCCGATGCCCTCCACCACGCTCGGCCTGATGCCCAAGGAGATGAAGATCGGCGTCACCCCGATCGCCGGTCCCGACGGCGGCGAGTCGACGTTCGTGGGCGGCGACTCCGTGGGCATCTCGTCCACCTCCAAGAACGCGGACGCGGCCTGGGAGTTCCTGCCCTGGACGGTCTCCGACGAGGCCCAGGTCGAGGTCATGGCCAAGAACAAGGACGTGCTCGCGCGTACCGACCTGTCCAGCAACAAGTACTCGGCCGAGGACCCGCGCGTGGTGCTGATCAACTCGCTGGTCGCCAAGGGCCAGACGCCGTTCGCGCTGCGCTTCGGCCAGACCTTCAACGACCCGCAGGGCCCGTGGCTGCGCCTGGCGCGCGAGGCCGTGTTCGGGGACGCCGCGAAGGTCACCCAGCTCAACGCCGAAATCACGAAGTCGCTGCAGCAATGAGTTTGACGATCACCCGATCCAGGCGGGCGGCTCACTCAGCGCCGTCCGCCCGGTGGGGGAGCAGGAAGGTCCAGGGCTGGCTGTACGCGGCGCCGACGGCGGTCATCGTGGGCGTGCTGTTCATCGCGCCCCTGGTGCTGGTCGTCTGGATGTCGCTCAACCGCTGGCCCCTGCTCGGCCAGGCCACGTTCAACGCCCCCGCCAACTACCTCAAGATCGCCGACAACCCGCTCTTCATCGACGCGGTGCTGTTCACGCTGAAGTACACCGCGATCACCACCGTCCTGCTGTCGGGGGTGGCGCTCGGACTGGCGCTGCTGGTGCAGGAGCGCCGGCCGGGCGTGGCGTTCTTCAGGACCGCGTTCTTCCTGCCCGGCGCGGTCGGGTTCGCGGCGGCGGGCCTGCTGTTCTACGGGATGCTGAACAACGACTTCGGCCCGATCGACCCGATGCTGCGGGCACTGGGCGTCACCAGCGAGCCGGTCAAGTGGATCGGCACGCCGAACATGGCGCTGTTCTCCACGATCACGCTGGTCATCTGGCGCTTCGCCGGGTTCAACATGCTCATCCTGCTGACCGGCCTGCAGGCCATCCCGACCGAGGTGTACGAGGCCGCCAGGAGCGACGGCGCCAACCGCTGGCAGATCTTCACCAAGATCACCCTGCCGCTGCTGCGCCCGACGCTGGCGCTGATGCTGATCCTCAGCGTCACGGGCTCGCTGCTGGCCTTCGACCAGTTCTTCGTCTTCACCAACGGCGGCCCGGACAACAGCACGGTCTCGATGGTCATGGTCGTCTACCGGGACGCGTTCTTCCGCTTCGACCTCGGCGGTGCGGCGGCGCTCTCGGTCGTGCTGCTCGTGGCCCTCGTCGGGCTCAACACGCTCATGATGCGGAGGCTGCGATGAGCCGGTATCTCACGCTGTCCGCGCTGGCGGTGCTGTTCCTGTTCCCGCTGGTGTGGAGCGGCTACGCCTCGCTGGAGGAACCGTCCAACTACCTGGAGATGGCCCAGTTCGGCGAGGGGGTGGGGACGTACGCGACCAACAGCGTGCTGGTGTCGGTCATGACCGTGGGCGGCACGCTGGTCGTCTCGGCGCTCGGCGGCTACGGCTTCGCCCGCTTCGACTTCCCGGGCAAGAACCTGCTGTTCCTGGCCACGCTGGCGATCCTCATGGTGCCGTACGCGACGATCCTGATCCCGCTCTACGTCCTGCTCGGCTACCTCGGCCTGCAGAACTCCCTGGTCGGGCTCTCGCTGGTGTTCGTGATGTTCCAGCTGCCGTTCGCGCTGTTCATGATGCGCAACGCGTTCGAGGCGGTGCCGCGCGAGCTGGAGGAGGCGGCGCTGGTGGACGGGTGCGGCACGTTCCGGGCCTTCTCCAGGATCCTGCTGCACGCCGTGCGGCCGGCGCTGATCACGGTGGGCCTGTTCGCCTTCCTGGCCTCGTGGAACGACTTCTTCGCGCCGCTCATCCTGCTCAACGACGGCTCGTCGTTCACGCTGCCGGTGGCCGTGGTGAGCATGACGCAGCACACGTTCGGCGCGATCGACTACGGCATGCTCCAGGCCGGCGTCATGGTCATGGCCATCCCCTGTCTCATCCTCTTCATCGTGTTGCAGCGCCACTACGTGCGCGGATTCATGTCAGGAGCTCTGCGTGGCTAACCCTGTCCTGCCCTCATCGGGCGTCCTGTCCCCCCTCGGCCTCGACTCCGTACGCCTGCTGCCCGGCTTCTGGGGAGACCGGGCGGCGCTCAACCGTGAGGTCACGATCGCCCACTGCCAGGAATGGGAGGAGCGCGAAGGCTGGATCGGCAACTTCCGGGGCGAGCGGCCCCGCAGGGGGCGGGAGTTCAGCGACTCGGAGATCTACAAGCTGCTGGAGGCCATGGCCTGGGCCGACCACCCGGGCCTGCCCGCGCTGGCCCAGACCGTGGCCCAGGCCCAGGAGGGCGACGGCTACCTCAACACCCGCTGGTCCGGCAGCCGCTACACCGACTTCGAGTGGGGCCACGAGCTCTACTGCTACGGCCACCTCATCCAGGCCGGGGTCGCCCGGCTGCGCATGCACGGCGAGGACCAGCTGACCCGGGTCGCCGTCCGGGCCGCCGACCACGTGTGCCGCCGGTTCATGGAGGGCACCGAGACCTGCGGGCACCCGGTGATCGAGATGGCGCTCGTGGAGCTCTACCGCGTCACCGGCGCCGAGCGCTACCTGGAGATGGCCCGCCGCTTCGTCGAGCGGCGCGGCCTGCCCGCGCTCGCCGACATCCCCTTCGGCCGCGCCTACTACCAGGACGACCAGCCGGTCAGGCAGGCGCAGGTGTTCCGCGGGCACGTGGTGCGCGCGCTCTACCTGGCCTCCGGGGTGGTCGACGTGGCGGTCGAGACCGGGGACCAGGAGCTGCTGAAGGCGGTCGAGTTCCAGTGGGAGCGGACCGTCGCGCGGCGTACCCACCTGACCGGCGGCATGGGCTCGAGGCATGCCGACGAGTCGTACGGCGAGGACTGGGAGCTGCCGCCGGACCGGGCCTACAACGAGACCTGCGCGAGCATCGCCTCCATCATGCTGGCGCACCGGCTGCTGCTGGCCACCGGCGACGTCCGCTACGCCGACCTCGCCGAGCGCACGCTGTACAACATGCTGGCCACGGGCGTCGCGCTGGACGGGCGCTCGTTCTTCTACGCCAACCCGCTGCAGGTACGCGTGCCCGCGGTGCCGCTCGAAGGCGTCAACCACGCCGCCGAGGGCGGGCTGCGCTCGCCCTGGTTCGACGTGTCCTGCTGCCCGAACAACATCGCCCGCACGCTGGCCTCGCTGCCCGCCTACGTGGCCGGCGCCGCCAGGGACGGGATCGTGATCCACCACCTCACCCCGTCGGAGATCCGCCACGACGGCCTGGCGGTGCGGGTGGAGACCGGCTACCCGTGGACCGGCTCGGTGAGCGTACGCGTGCTGGAGGACGGGCAGGGCCGCATCGGCCTGCGCGTCCCGGCCTGGGCCACGGACGCGACGCTGGCGCACGTGCCGGTCTCGTCCCAGGACGCGCCGCTGCCCGACGGACCCGTCGTCCGGCCGGTGAACCCCGGTTACGCCTACGTCGAGGGCCCCTGGCGGGCCGGCGACGAGATCCGGCTGGAGCTGCCGATGCGGCCCCGGTGGACGTTCCCCGACCGGCGCATCGACGCGCTGCGCGGCAGCGCCGCGGTCGAGCGCGGGCCGCTGGTCTACTGCGCGGAGTCGGTGGCCGACGAGCCGCCGCTCGGCGACCTGACCGCGCGGGTCGACCCGCCGGTGGAGCACCCGGCGGGCGACGGGGCGGACGGCGTGGTGGAGCTGGAGGTGGCGGCCTCGATCGGCTCCGGCGGCAACGGCGGCTGGCCGTACGGTCCGGCGGGCGCGCACGGGGGTGGCGCGGACGTCCGGCTGCGGCTGGTGCCGTACCACCGGTGGGGCAACCGGGGCCCCGCCACGATGCGTGTCTGGCTCCCGACGATCTAGGAGACGTACGTGCGTAAACCGTTGGTGTGCTTAGCCGTGTTAGCGCTCACAGCCTCGCTGGGCGCGGCACCGTCCCTTGCCGCCCAGGACGATCTGGGCATGCCGGTGTTCACGGGTGCCGATCCCGTGCCCGCCGAGCCCGTGGGGTACCACCCGCGCAAGATGATGGAGGAGATCTACCGGAAGGAGAAGGGCGGCGACTCGTACTGGATCGACCGCATGCTCGCCCGGCCCGGGAACGATCCGGCGGGGCCGTGGTTGATGACGCGCGGGCGGGCGTTGTTCATGAAGGAGCACGACCCGCGCAAGCTCGGCTTCGGCGGCTATGTCGCGTACTGGGAGAGCATCGACAACCGGGACGCCTACGAGATCTCGCTCGGTGGCACGCTCACCGAGGACGTGTCCAAGCGCCTGCAGATGCCCAGCCACTGGACCGGCCAGTACGCCGGGGACGGCCTCGCGGTCGGGGTGAAGAAGTTCATCACCCACGAGAACGTGGCCGTGACCACCCTGGAGATCACCAACACCGGGTCCGCGGCGCGGTCGGTGCCCATCACCGTGACCTCGCCCTACACCAAGACCCCCGACGGGGACCGGGAGCTGACCGGCACCGTCTGGAGCAGGAACAAGCTCACCACGATCTTCCCCCGGCTCAGCGGCGACGGGCTGAAGGTCTCCGAGGGCGCGCTCAAGGGCTCGGTGACCGTCGAGCCGGGCAGGACCGTGCGGACCAAGGTGCAGATGGGCTTCGTCACCGCAGAGCTGGCGAGGTCGCGTTCGGAGTATGACGGCTACAAGGGCCGCTCGCCCGAGCAGGCGGTGCGGCGCCAGCTCCAGGACTACAACGCCTGGTGGGCGGAGAACCTGCCCTACATCGACGTGCCCGACGAGAACATCAAGAAGTTCGTCTACTACCGCTGGTGGCTGATGCGCTTCAACTTCCTCGACGCCGACATCCCCGGGAACGACTTCCAGTTCCCGACCTCGGTGGAGGGGGCGCTCGGCTACAACAACGCGATCGTGCTGACCGTGCCGATGTTCGTGCAGGACCTGAAGTACCTGCGGGACCCGATCTACTCGTACGGGCCGTGGGTGTCGGCGGGCGAGGTGTCGCGCAACTCCAAGTACACCGACAACCCGGGCGACCCGGAGAACTGGTCGAACAGCTACACGCAGTACATCTCGGCCTCGGCGCTGGAGAGCTACCAGATCCACGGCGGGCAGCCGTCGATCCTGCGCAACCTGGCCCGGTACGCGGAGAAGGACGTCTACGGGCAGCTCGACGCGTACGACTCCAACGACAACGGGGTCATCGAGTACGCGTGGGAGGCGATGACCGGCAACGACGCCGACGCGGTGTCGTTCCACTACTACGACCGGGCCAACGAGCGGCTGGAGGGCGCCTACGTCTACGCCAACGCGATGGCGGCGGCGCAGGCGTACGAGCTGTCCGGCGACCAGGCCAAGGCCGCCGAGATGCGCGGTGTGGCCGACAAGGTCAGGAACGGCATCCTGACCCTGCTGTGGGACGAGCAGAACAAGGTGTTCAAGCACCGCGACCTGCAGACGGGCAACCTGATCCCGTGGAAGGAGTCCAACAACTACATCCCGTACGCGACGGGGCTGGTGCCGACGGATGACCCGAAATATCGGGAGGCGCTGCGGTTGTGGGCTGACCCAGCGGAATATCCGATATTTCCGGCGTACACCGCCAATCAGAAGGACAAGGCGGAGGCCGCCGCCGCGGGCCACCCGGGCTCCAACAACTTCTCGCAGATCAACTCGACCCGGAACTTCCAGCTGTTCTCCAAGGCCATGCGCCAGTACACCACCCCGTACATCACGGCCGAGCAGTACAAGCAGCTCCTGTACTGGAACGCCTGGGCGCAGTACGTCGACGGCGACACCCGCTACCCCGACGCCAACGAGTTCTGGGCCAACTGGAACCCGCAGACCAAGACCATCGACTACCGCTCCTGGATCCACCACACGATCCTGGGCAGCAGCAACTGGACCGTCATCGAGGACGTCATGGGCCTGCGCCCCCGCTCGGACGGCAAGGTCGAGCTGTGGCCGGTGGACATCGGCTGGGACCACTTCACCGTCAACGGCGTCAACTACCGGGGCAGCGACCTGACCATCGTCTGGGACAAGCCCGGCGACGGCACGAAGCACTACGCCGGGGTGCCCGAGGGTTACTCGATCCTCGTCGACGGCAAGCGCAAGGTCACCCTGTCCGGCCTGGAGCACGCCGTCTGGGACCCGAAGACCGGCAAGGTCGACGGTGGCCCCGATGGGATCAGCACGGTGGTGCACGCCGAGAGGGCGCCGTCCATGAAGGCTCCCGGGCAGGTCGAGCTGGGCGGCGACCGGATCGAGGACCTGTTCCAGAAAGCGGGCGTGAACCTGCGCTCCACCCGTACGAACCTGGTGAGGTCCGCCACCGCCTCGCACGGCGAGCCGGCCGGGGCCGTGGACGGGTTCACGATCAACGAGCCGTACTGGAGCAGCAAGGGCTCGGGCCAGGCCCGGGACTGGCTGGAGGTGGACCTCGGGTCGGCCCAGAAGGTCGACCAGGCCAAGCTGTACTTCTACAACGACCGCAAGGCGGCCGGCCACAGCGAGCCCGCCTTCTACTCGGTGCGGTATCTCGACGGCGAGACCTGGAAGGACGTGCCGGGGCAGGACAAGCGGCCGCTCTACCCCCGGGCGAACCTCAACGAGGTGCGCTTCCCGGCCGTCACCGCGCAGAGGTTGCGGGTGCTGGTCACCCACCGGCCCGGCTTCGCCACGGGCCTGAAGGAGGTGCAGGTCTACCGCACGGGCGCGGACGCCGGCTCGGTCACGAACCGGGCCCCGTCGGTGGTCACCGTGGTCGACCCCACCTTCGGCCGGCCCGGTCAGGCCAGGATCGAGGCCGTGGTCAAGGACGACGCCCTGCCGAAGGGCGAGCTCACCACGCAGTGGACCAAGGTGGACGGACCCGGTGAGGCGTTCTTCACCGACCCGACCGGCACGACCACGGTGGTCGCGTTCTCCGAGCCGGGGACGTACCGGCTGAGGCTGGACGCCACCGACGGTGCGAAGAGCACCTCGACCACCGTGTACGTCACCGCCACGGCCCAGGCCGCGCAGGTGAACGTGGCTCCCAAGGCCACGCCCACCGCCTCCTACACCTCGCCGTGGGAGCGGATCGCCGCGATCAACGACGGCATCGAGCCGCCGCGCTCCAACGACGGGGCCAACCCGCGCTGGGGCACCTGGCCGCAGCAGGGCACGCAGTGGGTGCAGCTCGAATGGCCCGAGCCCGTGCGGGTGAACAAGGCCGAGGTCTACTTCTTCGACGACGGCGGCGGCGTGCGCCTGCCCGCCTCGTGGAAGATCCAGCAGTGGGACGGCGACTCCTTCGAGGACGTCACCGGCGCCGGCGCCTACCCGAAGGCGATCGACACCTACAACGCCGTCTCCTTCGACACGGTCACGACCTCGCGGCTGCGCGTCCAGCTGGAGTCCGGCGGGGCGTCGGTCGGGCTGCTGGAGACCAGGGTGTACGAGGTGCCGCCGGACTCGGTGCGGCCGGTCCACGTGCCCACCCTGGCCGGCACGCTGCCGAAGCTGCCGGACACGGTGGAGACCGCGTACGCGGACGGCACCCGCGGCCGGGCCGCCGTCACCTGGCAGCAGGTGACGCCCGACCAGGTCAGGACCGGCGGCACCAGCTTCACCGTGGCCGGCCTGGCCGAGGGCGTGCGCCAGACCGCCCAGGCCACCGTGTACGTCCGCACCACCTCGGCGGTGACGATCACCTCGATCGCCGAGGAGGCCGTCACGACCCGGGCCGGGGTCGCGCCCTCGCTGCCGAAGGCCGTCGTGGCGACGTACAACGACGGGTCGAAGGACAGCGCCGTGGCCGTCACCTGGGAGGCCGTCGCCCCCGAGCGGTACGCCCAGCCCGGCACGTTCACCGTGACCGGTCAGGTGGCGGGCACCACGATCGCCGCCAAGGCCACCGTCACGGTCGAGTAGCGCCTATTCTGTCCTGGCCCCACCCGTTTCGCGGGGCCAGGACACGGCGTGCGTGCCGGAGATCGGAGGACCGACGAGCGCGATGGCCGGATTCGCCGAGATCGCCGAGAACTCCGGCCGCCCCGCCCCGCGGGTGACCGGCGCGGTCATCCTCGCCGTCGCCATGGCGGTCGCCTCGCCGGTCCTGGGCCTGGCCGCGCTCCTGATCTGGGGCGGGCTGCCCCCGGAGTGGACGCCCGCCAGGACGACGAGCCCGCAGTCCGCGGTCATCTTCACCTTCCCCGCGGTCGGCGCGTTCCTCCTCTACCACCGGCCCCGGCTGAACATGGCCTGGCTCATGTGCGCCGGCGGGCTGGGGGCGGGCGTCAGCGACTTCGCCAACGCGCTGATGTTCCGCGCCGCCGCCGACGGCGAGCTCGCCTTCGCCGGATGGATGCGGCTGCCGACCCAGGTCGGGTGGGCGGTGTGCGGGCTGGCGCTGACGATGGTGCTGCCGTTGTACTCGCCCGACGGCCGGCTGCCCTCGAAGCGCTGGCGGCCGGCCCTGTGGCTGGGCGCCGCCGCCATCACGCTCGGGATGTTGCGGGCCGTGTTCAGGATGCCCCCGCCCTCGCAGGGGTACCCGTACCCGCGGGTCATCCCCAACCCGTTGCAGATCCCCGCGCTGGGGCCGTACTTCGACGTCGTGGGGACCATCAGCTGGGTGAGCATCTACACCGCGATGGCGCTGGCGGCGCTGTCGATGGCGGTGCGGATGCGGCGGGCCGACCCGGTCGTGCGGCGGCAGATCGGGTGGCCGCTGTTCGCGTTCTCCGGCTACATCGTGTTCCTGGTCGCGGCCGCGATCTGGCCCGGCCTGATGTGGCCGGCCATCCTGTGGGCGGGGATCATCCCGTTCGCGGTGGCGTTCGCGGTGATGCGCTACCGGCTCTACGGGATCGACACGGTGATCAGCCGCGGCTTCGTGGCGGCCGGCGTGGTGGCCGTGGTCAGCCTGGTCTACTTCGGCGCCGGCACGCTGTCGAGCGTGCTGGTGTCCGGCTACGACCAGGTGGCCGGGATCGCCGCCGCGCTGTTCGCGGGCGCGTTCTTCCAGCCGCTGCGGCGCGCGTTGCAGCGGGCCGTGGACCGGCTCCTGTACGGCGCGGTCGGCGACCCCGGCGTGCTGGCCGAGCGGCTGACCCAGGCCGTGCGCCGTGGCGACCCGGCCGAGGCGCTGACCTCGGTGGTGAGCGTGCTGCGCGACGGGCTGGCGGTCGAGGGCGTGGCCGTGGAGGTGGCCGACGGCGAGCCCCGCTACGTCGAGAGCGGCCGCGTCGGGCCCGAGCCCCGGGAGGTGCCGCTGATCTGGCACGGGGCCCGCGTCGGGCGCCTGCTCGTCGGCCCGCCGGGGCCGCGCCGCTTCCCCGCCGCCCACAACGAGCGGGTGCTGGCCACGCTCACGCCGTACGCGGCGGACGTGGCCCACGCCGTGCGGATGGCGGCCGACCTGCAGCGCTCGCGGGAGCGCATCCTGACGACCAGGGAGGAGGAGCGCCGCCGCCTGCGCCGCGACCTGCACGACGGGCTCGGCCAGACCCTGTCGGCGATGGCGATGACCATCAACATGGCCCGCCTCAGCCTCAGGAACTCCCCGGAGGCGGCCGACGAGCTGCTGCGGGAGCTGCACGCCGGCATGAGCGCGGTCACCGGCGACATCCGCGAGCTCGTGTACGGCCTGCGCCCGCCCGCCCTCGACGACCTGGGCCTGGCCCGCGCGGTACGCGAGCTGGCCGGCCAGTCGTCGCCGGACACCGAGATCGAGGTGACGGTCGAGGGCGACCTGGCGGACCTGCCCGCCGCCGTGGAGGTGGCGGTCTACCGGATCGTCCAGGAGGCCCTCACCAACGTCCGGCGGCACGCCCACGCGTCACGGACCGCGATCTCCGTCCAGCGGGAGCAGACGGCGCTGCGCGTGCTGGTCATCGACGACGGCAAGGGATTGCCCGAGTCGCACCGCGCGGGCGTGGGCCTGGGCTCGATGCGCGAGCGGGCGGCGGAGCTGGGCGGGATCTGCGTGGTGAAGGGCGAGCCGGGCGTGGGCACCCGCGTCGAGGTCATGCTCCCGCTCCCGGAGCCCTCGCCGGCGGGGCTGAGCGAGCCCGCGCTCCGGGCCGCCACGCCCTGAGCTGGTGCGCTCAGGGCCTCGTCATGAGCTGGTTCAGCTCGGGGTAGGGCAGCGCCCCGGCCACCGCCGTGTACGTGCCCGCGCCGAGCAGCTCGACCGCCGCGCGCCGGGCCACGGTGTAGGCCGCCTCGGCGATCGCCGAGCCCAGGCTGATCCGCGCCACCCCTTCCGCGGCCAGGGCGGCGACGTCGGGCGCTCCTGGCCCGGCGAGGATGTTCAGCGGCGCCCGGACCTTCCCGATCAGCGCCGCGATAGCGGCCAGGTCGGTGAGTCCGGGCACGAACACGCCGTCCGCCCCCGCCTCGACGTAGGCGGCGGCCCGCTCCAGCGTCTCCCCGAGATCCCCGCCACCGCCCAGGAACGTGTCGATCCGCGCGTTGACGAACAGCGGGATCCCGGCCTCGTCCGCCGCGGCCCGCGCGGCGGCCAGCCGCGCGACCTGGTCCTCGACCGGCCGCAGCGGAGCGGGCCCGGTGCGGTCGGCGTCCTCCAGGTTCACGCCCACCGCCCCGGCGCCGAGCACGCCGCGCACGGTCTCCGCCACCCCTTCGGGGTCGTCGGCGTACCCGCCCTCGACGTCGGCGCTCACGGGGACGTCCACGGCCGCGACGACCCGGGCGACCAGCACGAGCGCGAGATCGCGGCCGAGCCGGTCGCCGTCCGGCGCGCCCAGGCTCCAGGCCACGCCGGCGCTGGTGGTGGCGACCGCGGGCGCGCCGGCGGCCTCGACGACGCGGGCGCTGGCGGCGTCCCAGGCGTTGGGGAGCAGCAGGGGCTCGCCGGGCACGTGCAGCGAGCGGAACAGGACGGCTCTGTCCAGATGAGAGGTCATGAAGACCATCCCACCAGCCCGTCCGGCGGGAGGGCTGGCCATTTTCGGACATGAGCGTTCAGTCGTTACGGTTGTGGCGCCTCCGCCGTGACCAGGAGGGACGGCGGAGGCGGCGCGGTCAGGAGGCGGCGCGGGTCAGGAGGCGGTGCAGGTGTAGGGGCCGGGGGCCGAGGTGTCGCCGGTGGGGCGGGAGGCCTGGAAGCCGAAGCCGGCCGAGGCGCCGGCGGCGAGATTGCCGTTGTAGCCGGCGTTGCGGGCCGTGACGGTCTGCCCGTTCACCGTCAGGGTGGCGTTCCAGGAGCCGGTGATCGTGTGGCCGGCCGGCAGCGTGAAGGTGACCGTCCAGCCGGTGATCGCGGAGGAGCCGCTGTTGGTGACCGTGACCGGCTGCGCCACGTACCCGCCGCTCCACTGCCCCTGCACGGTGCCGGTGACGGTGCAGCCGCCGGTGCCGCCGCCCGACGTGGTGGTGAACGTCGTGGTGGGCGAGTTGCCGGACAGGTTGCCGGCGCCGTCGCGGGCGCGTACGTACACCTGGTACTGGGTGGAGGCGCTCAGGCCGGTCAGCGCGATGGAGTTGGTCGCCGTCTGGCCGAGGAGCGGGTCGGTGCTGCCCTGCTCGCGGTAGACGTTGTAGCCCGCCAGGCCCGACCCGCCCGCGTCCGTGGAGGCCGACCACGTCAGGGTGGCGCCGCTGGAGGTCACGCCGGAGGCCGAGGGGGTGCCGGGCGTCGTCGGGTTGGTGGTGTCGGTGCCGCCCCCGCCGAAGAACGTGGCCTCGCGCGCGGTCTGGCCGATGCCGTTCGCGCCGTTGAAGATGCGCTGGCCCCACGAGGTCAGGGCGGAGGGGTTGAAGTTGGTGACCATGTCGAGGTATTCGACGCCGCCGCCGTTGCCGCTCCACGACCAGCCGATGTAGCCGAGGCCCCGCGACTGGGCCTGGGACATGATCGTGTCCTCGTCCGGGTCGCCGTCGGAGTGGTTGTGCCCGAACTCGCCGATGACCAGCGGCAGGCCGGCGGTCTGGAAGGCGCCCAGGTACGCGGTGATCTCGGCGGCCGTGTCGAAGACGCCGTACATGTGGATGGAGAAGACCGTGTTGCGCTGCGGGTCGGCGTTGAAGACGGACTGGGCGTTGTCGCGCATCGTGAACTGCCAGTCCTGGCCCCAGTTGGGCGCGTCCACCATCAGCAGGTGCTGGAAGCCGAGGCCGCGCATGCGGGTGATCGCGTTCGTGGTCGCGGCGGTCCAGGCGGAGACGTTGTTGTTGCCGTACGGCTCGTTGCCGATGTTGACGACGATGAAGTCCTCGGTGCCGGTGAGCGCGCCGCGGACGCTGCTCCAGTAGTCGACCGCCTGGTCGAGGGTGTACGCGCCGCTCTGCTCGCCGTACCCGGTGGTGTCGTGGTTTTCGAGCACGCATATTAACCGGTTCTGCCGGCAGAGGGACACGACGTTGGCCACGTCGGCGGTCCCGTTGGCGGGCCACCGGCCGCCGCTCAGCACCACGCGCACCGTGTTGGCGCGCAGGGCCTTGATGCTCGCGAACGAGCCCGTCTGGCTGGTGTACCAGGTGTGCGCGTGGCTGACGCCGCGCATGACGAACGCGTTCCCGTTGGCCTCGAGGATCCGGGTGCCGCTGACCCGGAGGCCGACCGCGGCGTGTGCGGGAGCCGGGGCGATCAGCATCGAGACGAGGAGCGACAGGAGCGCCGCGACCGCGAGCCCGAGTCGTTTGGTCATGGGGGGTGCCCTTCTCTTGTTAACCGGTTAGGTTCACACGGGCACATGCTCTGCGGAATCGGCTCCGATGTACAGCGCGCCGGGGGATCGCGGTCAGGAATGCCTGGATCGGGGTGAAAGTTTCACTCCGGCTGCCGCAGCGTGGGCAGGCCCGCCGCCAGTGCCTGGAGCGCGCGGAGGAGGGTGGGCAGGAGCTCGGGACAGGCGGCGGCCAGCTCGGGGTGCTCGGCGTAGACCTGGGCGAGCGCGGGGGAGGGATGGGCGATCGGGTAGAGCATGCCGGCCAGCCCGCTGGCGGCGGCGACCAGCTCGAGGCCCTCGCGCTCGGTCAGGCCGGTATCCCTGGCGATCCGGGCGCCCATCTCGCCGGAGACGGCCAGCACCGTGCGCTTGAACGCGTAGGCCGCGGGGACGGACACGTTGTGTTCGAGCGTGGTGGAGGTGTGGCCCATCAGGTCGCACAGCAGCGGCCGCTCCACGACCGTCTCGGCCAGCACCTTCATGGCCTCGGCCGGGTCGGTGATCCCGGGCAGCCGGGCGGCGACGGCCTCGGCCCACTGCTCCCACTCCTCGACGCAGAGCTCGAGGTAGATCTCCTCGCGGGTGCCGAAGTAACGCACGATGTTCGACTTCGCCAGCCCGACCGCTTCCGCGACCGCTCCGAGGCTGACGTTGCGCACGCCGGAGGTGCGGGCGAGCTCGCGCGCGGCGGCGAGGATCGCCTCGCGCCGCTGCTGCTTGTGCTCGGGCCGCCTGGCACGAAGGAAGGTCATGGCGCTCAAAAGCATACTTCTCGATTTAAGAGAACACCGTTCGCTTGTTAAGGGAACGGTGTTCTGTTAGCGTCCGGTCTACAGCGGTATGGGAGGAAGAGCGAGTGACCGAGATACGGATGAAGGTGAACGGCTCCGTCGAGTCCCTCGACGTGGAGCCGTGGGTCAGCCTGCTCGACGCGCTGCGCGAGCGGCTCGGGCTGACCGGCCCCAAGAAGGGCTGCGACCAGGGCGCCTGCGGCGCCTGCACGGTGCTCGCCGACGGCATGCGGATCAACTCCTGCCTGGCCCTGGCCGTCCAGTACGACGGCCGCGAGATCACCACGATCGAGGGCGTGGCCCACCCCTTGCAGGAGGCGTTCGTGCGCCACGACGGGTTCCAGTGCGGCTACTGCACCTCGGGCCAGATCTGCTCGGCCATCGGGATGCTGGCCGAGCACGCGGCCGGCATGCCCAGCGCCGTGACGGAGTCCGGCGAGCTGAGCGAGGCCGAGGTCAGGGAGCGGATGAGCGGCAACCTGTGCCGCTGCGGCGCCTACAACGGCATCGTGGACGCGATCATGGACGTGGCCGGGAAGGACCCGCGATGAGGCCGTTCGCCTACGTCAAGCCCGCCGACGTCGAAGCCGCCGTGCGCGCCGCCACCACCGAGCCGGGCGCGAAATACCTCGGCGGCGGCACCAACCTCGTCGACCTGATGCGCGAGGGCATCGAACGCCCGGACACCGTCGTGGACGTCACCGGCCTGCCCCTCGACACCGTGGAGGAGCTGCCCGGCGGCGGCCTGCGGATCGGCGCGCTCGTCCGCAACAGCGTCCTGGCCGCCGACGGCCGCGTGCGCGCCCGCTACCCGGTGCTGTCGCAGGCGCTGCTGGCCGGGGCCTCGGCACAGCTGCGCAACATGGCCACCGTGGGCGGCAACCTGCTCCAGCGCACCCGCTGCCCGTACTTCTACGACGCCGCCTCGGCCTGCAACAAGCGCGAGCCGGACAGCGGCTGCGACGCCCTCGACGGGTTCAACCGGGGGCACGCGATCCTGGGCGTGAGCGAGAGCTGCATCGCCACGCACCCCTCCGACATGGCCGTGGCCCTGGCCGCCCTGGACGCCGTCGTCGAGGTGCGCGGCGTCAACGGCCCGCGCCGCATCCCGCTCACGGACTTCCACCGCCTGCCCGGCCACACCCCGGAGATCGAGACCGAGCTGGGCCCCGGCGACCTGGTCACCGCGGTCGAGCTGCCGCCGCTCGCCGCCGCCTCGCGCTACCGCAAGGTGCGCGACCGCGCCTCGTACGCCTTCGCCCTCGTCTCGGTCGCGGCCGCCCTGCGGGTGCAGGACGGGACGGTGGCGGAGGTACGCCTGGCGCTCGGCGGCGTCGCCACCAAACCCTGGCGGGCCCGCGAGGCCGAGCGCATCCTGCTCGGCGGCCCGGCGGCCGAGGCGGCCTTCCGCCACGCGGCCGAGACGGAGCTGGCCGCCGCGTCCGTCCGGCCGGGCAACGCGTTCAAGGCCGGACTCGCCGTGTCCACGATCACGGCCACGCTGCGCGAGCTGACGAGCACGGGAGGGACGGCTCGATGAGCACCAAGTACGCCGAGACCGAGCAGGCGACGGCGGGCACGAAATACGTCGGCCGCGCGGTCGACCGGCTCGACGGCCGGGCCAAGACCACCGGCGAGGCCCGCTTCGCCGCCGAGCACCCGTATCCGGACCTGGCGCACGCCGCGCTCGTGCACGCCACGATCCCCCGGGGCCGCATCACCGGCATCGACACCGCCGAGGCGCGGGCCGTGCCGGGCGTGATCGACGTCCTCACCCACGAGAACGCCCCGGCCATGAAACCCGCCCCCAAGGTGAGCTTCCTCGACCTCAGCACGCTCGTCTCGGGCACGTCGGTCAACTACCTGGCCACCGACGAGGTCCACTGGAACGGCCAGCCGGTGGCGGTCGTGGTCGCCGAGACGCCGGAGACGGCCCGGTACGCGGCCTCGCTGGTGCGTCCGGCGTACCAGGAACTGCCCGCCGCGGTGGACTTCGCGGCCGAGGAGCCGAACGCGGTCCCCCAGAAGGGCAGCCTGATCGCCGAGACCAAGGCGGACAAGGGGGACGCGCCGGCGGCGCTGGCCGCCGCGCCGTACGCGGTGGACCTGACCTTCACGACGCCGCCGCACAGCCACAACGCGATCGAGCCGCACGCCACGACCGCCGTCTGGGACGGCGACCGGCTGACCCTGCACGAGGGCACGCAGAACATCCCGTGGCTGCGCAAGCACCTGGCCCAGCGGTTCGGGGTGCCGGAGAAGGCGATCAGGGTGCTGTCGCCGTACGTGGGGGGCGGGTTCGGCGGCAAGGGGTCGGTCTGGGCGGGCACGCTGCTCGCCGTGCTGGCCGCGCGGGCGACGGGCCGGCCGGTCCGCCTGGCGCTCACCCGCGCGAGCGTCTACCACACGGTCGGCGGGCGCACCCCCAGCACGCAGCGGGTCGCGCTGGGCGCGGACGCGGACGGGCGGCTGACCGCGCTGATCCACACCAGCGTGTCGAGGACGGGACGGACCGGCGGGATGGGGGAGCAGATCACCGCGGTCTCCCGGCACCTCTACGCCGTGCCCAACATCCACCTGCGGCAGAGCACCGTCCCGCTCGACCTGCTGGCCAACACGTTCATGCGGGCGCCGGGCGAGTCCATCGGCACCTTCGCCCTGGAGTCGGCCGTGGACGAGCTGGCCTGGGAGCTCGGCGCGGACCCGGTCGAGCTGCGCATGCGCAACGAGCCCGAGCGCGATCCGCTCGGCGGGCAGCGGTTCGCGCAGCGGATGTTGCGGGAGGCGTACGCGCTGGGGGCCGAGCGGTTCGGCTGGCGCGAGCGCGACCCGCGGCCCGGTGCCATGCGGGACGGGCGGTGGCTGGTCGGCATGGGGGTGGCCACGGCGTACCACCCGTCGTTGCGGATGACGGCGAGCGTCACCCTGCGGATGGCCGCCGACGGCACGGTCGTGGTGCGCTGCGGCCTGCACGAGATCGGCGTGGGCGCGGCGACCGTGCAGGCGCAGATCGCCGCCGACGAGCTGGGCGTGCCGCTGGAGTCCGTACGCGTGGAGCACGGCGACTCGGACCTGCCGCCGGGCCCGCAGGCGGGCGGCTCGGTGCAGACCGCGAGCGCGGCGGCGGGCGTGCTGGCCGCCTGCGCCAAGCTGAAGCGCACGCTGCTCGGCCTGGCCCGCCGCGCCCCGGACTCGCCGCTGCGGGGCCGGCGGCTGGAGGAGCTGGCGGCCCGCGACGGCGGGCTGTACCTCGGGGGGCGCGGCCAGACGTACGCGGACATCCTGGCCGCGGCCGGTCGCACTCACGTGGAGGCGGCGGTCAAGGCGAACACGCTGGGGTTCCTCGCCCGGACCCTGCGCGAGCGCCGGAAGTGGGTGAAGGCGGCGACCGGCGCGCAGTTCTGCGAGGTGCGGGTGGATCCCGACACCATGGAGGTACGCGTGTCGCGCTGGCTGGGCGTGTTCGACGTCGGCCGGGTGATCAACGCCAAGACGGCGGCGAGCCAGCTGCGCGGCGGGATCGTGATGGGCATCGGCATGGCGCTGTCGGAGCAGACCCTGATCGACCACCGCGACGGCCGGATCGTGAACCCGAGCCTGTCGGAATATCACGTGCCCGTGCACGCCGACATCCCCCGCATCGACGTGCGCTACCTGGACGAGCCGGACCCGACGATGCCGCTGGGGCTGATCGGGGTGGGCGAGGTCGGCATCACGGGGGCGGCGGCCGCCGTGGCCAACGCCGTGCGCCACGCCACCGGCAAGCGCGTGCTCGACCTGCCGATCACGCTCGACAAGCTGCTGTGAGCACTCGGGCGGCCCGCCCGGCCGCCCGAGCCGCCGCCGCCCCGCGCTCCGGGTCCACCATGGCGGTGACGGTCGCGCCGTCCACCAGGACGAGCAGCTGGTCGGCCAGCACCTCGTCGTCCACCAGCCCGCCCAGGAATTCGCGCAGCCGCCGCTTGTGCCGCCGCACCACGTCCCTGACGGCCTCCGACGTGGCGCCCAGCTCCCCGTACGCGTTGACGAACCCGCACCCGCGGAAGTCGTCCTCGCCGAACCACCGCTCCAGCCACTCGAACACCCCTGCCACGTCGGTGGCATAAGCGGTGAGCGAGGCCATCCACCGCTCGTCCCGCCGCTCCAGGTAGGCCACGACGAGCGCCTCCTTGGACGGGAAGCACTGGTAGAGCCGCTTGAGCGACACGCCGGAGGCGGCCCTGACCTCGTCCATGCCCACGGCCCGCACGCCACGCCGGTAGAAGAGCTCGCCGGCCGCCGTCAGGAGTCGTTCGGCGTGTTCCATGGCACCTCGCTTGAACGGAGAACGGTCGTTCTCTAGGCTAGCTCGGAGAACGACCGTTCTCACGAGGAGGCCTCGCCATGTCACGCCCACCCGTCCCGCCGTTCACCGAGGAGACCGCCCGCGTCAAGGTCCAGGCCGCCGAGGACGCCTGGAACACGTGCGACCCCGACCGCGTCGCCCTCGCGTACACGGAGGACTCGGTCTGGCGCAACCGCGACGAGTTCGTGACCGGCCGCGACGCGATCAGGGCGTTCCTGCGCCGCAAGTGGGACAGGGAGCTCGACTACGCCCTGCGCAAGGAGTTGTGGGCGGTGCTGGGCGACCGCATCGCGGTCCGGTTCCAGTACGAGTCCCGCGACGCCGACGGCCGCTGGTGGCGCAGCTACGGCAACGAGCAGTGGGAGTTCGACGAGTCGGGCCTGATGCGGCGCAGGGAGGCCAGCATCAACGACGTGCGCATCGAGGAGTCGGAGCGGCGCATCTTCGGCCCGCGCGGCGACGACGAGCGCGGGGTGGACGTGCTGCCGCTCAGGTGAGGTAGCGCAGCCACAGGTACGGCACCGACAGCGTCACGGTCACCACCGTGACGACCAGCCCGTACTTGGTGAACTGCCAGAAGCTGATCGGGGTGCCGTTGCGGGCGGCGATGCCGAGGATCACGACGTTGGCCGCCGCTCCCACCGCCGTCGCGTTGCCGCCCAGGTCGGCCCCGATCGCCAGGGCCCACCAGAGCACCTGGGCGTGCTCGTTGCCGCCGTTGGCCTGGACGAGGTCGGCGACGATCGGGCTCATGGTGGCGACGTACGGGATGTTGTCGATCACGGCCGACAGCCCCGTCGAGGCCCACAGCAGCAACATCGTGGTCAGCGCGAGCTGCCCGTGCGTGGCCGCCGCCGCGGCCTCGGAGATCTGCTTGATGACGCCGGTCTCCACCAGTGCCCCGACCATGACGAACAGGCCGGCGAAGAACACCAGGGTGGGCCACTCGACCTCGCGCAGGGCGTCCTCGGTCGTCACCTTCGTCGCCGCCACCAGCACCCCGGCGCCCAGCAGGGCGACGACCGAGGGCTCGTAGTGCAGCACGGGATGCAGCACGAACGCCGCCATGACCAGCGCCAGCACGGCCAGCGACTGCCACAGGAGCCGCCGGTCGGCGATGGCCTCGCGCTCGTTGAGCGTCATGATCTCGGCGGCCAGGTCGGGGTCGTACCTGAAGGACTTCCTGAACAGCCACCGGCACAGCGCCACGAACACCGCCACCAGCACCACGATCAGCGGCGCCATGTGCGCGAGGAAGTCGTTGAAGGTCAGCCCGCCCCGGCTGGCGATGATGATGTTCGGCGGGTCACCGACCAGGGTGGCGGCGCCCCCGATGTTGGAGGCCATGGCCTCGGCGACGAGGAACGGCGTCACGGGCAGCTCCAGCCGCTCGCACACCAGGAACGTCACCGGCGCGATGAGCAGCACGGTCGTCACGTTGTCCAGCAGGGCCGAGGCGCCGGCCGTGATCAGGATGAGCAGCGCCATGAGCCGGAACGGCCGGCCCCTGGCCCGCTTGGCCGCCCAGATGGCCAGGAACTCGAAGACCCCGGTCTGTTTCAGCACCCCGACGATGACCATCATGCCGAGCAGCAGGAAGATCACATTCCAGTCGATCCCGGAATGCTCGTCGAAGAACGCCGCCTGCGCGCCGGTGGCGTGGATCAGCAGCATGATCCCGGCCCCGCCGAGCGCCGCGGCCACCCGGTGCACCTTCTCGGTGGCGATCAGCGTGTACGCCGCCAGGAAGGCGGCCACCGCCACCCACGCCGTGACCGTCACGCCATGACCGGCAGGGGATCAGCGACAAGGCGGCGTACGGGCATCGGCGGTGCTCTCCACGTTCGGCGACCGGGGCATCGGACGGCATACCCCCCGACAACCTATCAAGCACTACAAACCGGTCACGGGATCCGGATCCACCTCGGGTCGCCGTACCGCTGCTCCAGCCCGTCGGCGGGCAGGTAGTCGGGCGCCGTGCACAGCACGATCCGCCCCTGCACCTCCAGATACCGGATCAGCCCCGCCGCCACCGACAACACCGTCTCGACCCCGCCCTGCCCCTGCGGCATGCGCCCGTCGAGCACCCCCACCACGTCGGCGAGCCCGAACTCGTCGGGCAGCAGCGCCGCCACCTCCTTGACGAAGCTCTCGGTCACCCGCGCCTGGATCATCACCGGCCCGGACTCCGACTCGCCGGAGCCCTCACAGCTCGCGCAGCCGCCGCTCTCCCGCGGGTTGATGGACAGCTCGCCGGTGCCCAGGCACATGAGGCACCGGCCGTGCTCGGCGGCGTGCCGGGTGGCCGCCTCCCGGTCGGCCAGCGGCAGGTCGCAGGTGCACGAGAAGGCGTTGTAGGTGCCCTTTTCGTAGTCGTGGTAAGCGATCTCGTCGGGGGCGTTGACCCATTCGACGCGGATGACGTGCTCGTCCATGGAGACTTGTGCGCTCTCGTCTGTCGCTGGTGGCCGGGCACCCAAGATAGCCCGCGCACCCGGAGGCGATCACGGGATCCGGCGAAGCCGTCACGGCGCGTGAGGGCGATTCAGGTCCGGCTCCTCGTGGGGCCTGCCTTTCAGCTCGTGAAAACCTGGGGTTCCGGCCACCAGCAGCGTCCCGTCCCAGAGCCGGCCGGCCTGCTCGCCGGTGGGCACCCGGGACACGACCGGCCCGAAGAACACGACGCGCCCGCCGCCGCCGTCCGTGACCGCCACGATCGGGGTGCCCACGTGGTCGCCGCCGATCAGGGCCATGGCCTCGGCGTGCGAGGCGCGTACGTCGTCGTCGTGATCCGTGGACGTCCCGGCCCCGGCAAGCTCGACCGGCAGCCCGGCCACGGCCAGCGCCTCGCGCAGGTCGCCCAGCCAGTCGCCGGTGCCGGTCGTCCACAGCGCTGTGTACAGCCGGCCCAGCGCCTCCTGGCCGTGATCGCGCCGCACGGCCGCGCAGATGCGGACGGGGACCCAGAGGTATCCCTCCGGGTCCCCTTCCGGGTCGTCGTCGCGCCCCTCGTTGAGCACCGACAGGCTCATCACGTGCCAGCGCACCTCGACCGGGCGCACCTTCCGCACCTCCAGCAGCCACCGCGAGGTCAGCCACGTGTAGGGGCAGGAAGGGTCGAACCAGAAGTCGGCCACCACGGGGCCGCTCGTCTCAGTCACCCTTCCCAGGGTGCCAGCTAGATCTTCCCGACGCCGGACCCCGCCATGACGGCCGCCTTCACCGAGTTCGGGTCGGCCACGGTGTAGGCGTAGTACGAGCTCGGCTCCTGCACGCTCCCGGAGCAGTCAGGAGCCCCCGACTCGTCGGCGAATACGTTGTTCCGGGCCACGCACCGGCCCGCGGGTCCGGCGTACGAGTTGCTCACCGGCTCCTCCACCCGCTCGAAGTAGTTGCCCTCGACCAGGCAGCCGGCGTTCGCCTGGCAGGCCACGCCGACGTCGGTGTTGTAGACGTAGTAGTTGTTGAACACGTGCACCGGCTCCCCGAACCGCACGCGCGGGTTGCGCTGCGGCGTCCGGTCGAACCAGTTGTGGTGGTAGGTGACCTTGAGCCGCCCGACGTCCTGCGCGCCGTTGCCGTCGTCGTGGCCGAGCAGCATGTTCTTGGTGTGGTCGTGCGTGTGGTTCCAGGAGACGGTGACGTACGAGGAGCCGCGCTTGACGTCGATCAGGCCGTCGTAGCCGCCGGCCAGGTCGTTGTGGTCGATCCAGACGTGGTGGCTGAACATCTGGACGTTGATCGAGTCGTCGCTGGCGTTCCTGAAGGCCAGGTTGCGGACGATGACGTTGTGCACGGCGTCGGCCGGGGGCGAGGTGATCGCGTTGTCCGCCGGGAGGCCGATGTTGAGGCCGCCGCCGCTGATGCCCGAGCCGGAGCCGACGCCGACGATCGTCTTGTCGGACGCGACGTCGTACATGCCGGCCGGGACCGTGATCATCCCGCGCACGCAGACCGTCAGGGGGCCGCTGCGGCCGATCGAGGAGATCAGCTCGCTCGCCGTGTCCACCTCGACCGTCGGGCTGCCGGCGCCGCCGGTGGTGCCGTTCTGGCCCCAGGCGTTCACCGAGGCGAACCCGACGGGGGCGCCGGGGGAGGTGCACGTGCCGGTGGGCGGCGGGGTGGGGCTGGTCGGCGGGTCGGTGGGCCCGCCCAGGTCGGACACGAGCACGTCGTCGAACGTGGCGCTCGCGTAAAGACCGGCCAGGCCGGCCCGGCCGGAGGGGAGCGCGCCGTCGGTGGCCGTGACGAGCTGCACGTTGTTCACGAACCCGCGCAGCGTGCTGCCGAACGCCTCCAGCCTGAGGGTGTACCAGGTGCCGGGGACCGCCGAGGCGGCGGCGGAGGCGAGCGTCACCGGGGCGCCGCCGGTCCGCCTGCCCAGGACGACCGAGCCCGCTTCGGTCAGGCCGAGGAAGTAGTAGCTGCTGGTGCTCTGCGCCCTGGCCAGCACCGCGACGTGCCGTCCCGAGCCGTTGAACGCGATCGGCCGCACCCGCGCCTGGACCGCCTGGTCCGTCCACCCGGCGCCGGCCACGGCCCGGGCGTCCGCGCTGGTGCCCGACTGCCGGTACGCCCGGGAGCCGTCGGTCACCACCGACCAGCTCCCGCCCGACCGCGACCAGCCGGCGGCGTCACCGTCCTCGAAGTCGTCGCCGAACAGCGTCGCGGCCGACGCGCTCGGCATCCCCAGCAGGGCCGCCGCGACGAGCAGCGCGGCAGTGGTGGCCGCCGCGAGGGCGGCGAGGGATAAGCGGGTCTTGCGTGCTTTGCGTCTGCGCACTTCGGAGCCTCCGGTTCCGCTGGCGACCGGGCCGCGCTCCGCTCGGGCGAGCGTTCGTACGCGCGGCGAGCTTCACACCTTTATGCAACCGATTGTTAGCCGAGTCAATGCGTATGGTGTGCAGTTTTGTTGCATGTCGGCGATCTACTGCAATCGCTTGCCGCCGTGGCGGATGGTCATTTCCGCCGGTCGGGGATACGCTCCCGCTGAGCCGTTCTGAGGAGTACGCGTGACCCCGCTCCTGCGACAGGTCCTGAGCCAGATCGACGGGCCCGACCCCCGCGTCAACGAGGTGGTGGCGGCGCTCGTCAGCCACCTGCACGCCTTCGTCGAGGAGACGCGCCCCACGCCGGAGGAGTGGCTGGCGGGGCTGGCCTTCCTCGTCGAGACGGGCAAGATGTGCACGCCCGACCGCGACGAGTTCATCCTGCTGTCCGACATGCTGGGGCTGACCTCGGCCGTGGACGACGTCAACAACGCCGGACCGGCGAACATGACCCCCTCCTCCGTGGAGGGGCCCTTCCACTCGCCCGCCCCCGAGCGGAAGCTCGGCGACTGGATCAGCACCGGTCCCGAGCGCGAGCGCGGGGTGCCGACCGTCGTGCACGGGCGGGTGCTCGACTGCGACGGAACGCCGCTGGCCGGCGCGGTGGTGGACCTGTGGCAGGCCAACGACACCGGCCTGTACGACACGCAGGACGACAGCCAGGACACCGGCAACCTGCGCGGCCTGTTCACGACCGACGCCGACGGGCTCTACTGGTTCCGCACCATCCGCCCGAGCAGCTACCCCGTCCCCACCG
This sequence comes from Nonomuraea sp. KM90, assembly GCF_052246675.1. Classification (NCBI taxonomy): domain Bacteria; kingdom Bacillati; phylum Actinomycetota; class Actinomycetes; order Streptosporangiales; family Streptosporangiaceae; genus Nonomuraea; species Nonomuraea sp. KM90. Next base: position 137,051 of record NZ_JBQQCB010000007.1, read on the forward strand.
ACGGGACCGGCGGCACGCTGCTGCGCGCCATCGGGCGCCACCCGATGCGGCCCGCCCACCTGCACTACCGGGTCACCGCCGGCGGCCACCGGCCGCTGATCACGCACGTGTTCCTGGCCGGCGATCCCTATCTGGAGTCCGACGCCGCCTACGCGGTGAAGGAGGAGCTCGTCCGCGAGCCCCGGCCGGGGGCCGGTGAGTGGGGGATGGACGGGGCGTACGAGGAGATCGAGTTCGACGTCAGGCTGGTGCCCCTCGGCTGGACCGAGGAGAGGGCGAACCCGGCCTGACGAGAGCGGCCTCCCCCCGAAACTCGTTGGAAAACTGTCGGACCCCGGTGGTAGAAAACAGTTTCGATGTTCACCGAGCCGGGCCGGGGGAGGCCATGTCTGTGACCACCAGCAGCTCGGAGTTCTCGGTTTCCGGTCCGCCCTACAGCCGGCGCGGCCCGGTCCGCTGGCTCTGGTCCCATCTGCGCCGCCATCCGGTGCACCTAATCGGGTTTCCTCGGCGGCTCGCTCGTCATGACGGTGCTCAACGCCGCGGTGCCGCAGCTCACCGGCGCCGCCTTCGACGCCGTGCTCGGCGGGCGGGCCGATTCCGGCGCCGTGCTCGGGCTGATCGCGCTGGTCCTGCTGGCCATCGTGACGGCCCGCGGCCTGTTCGACCTCGTCGCCCGACTGTCGAGCGAGGTCCTGGCCAAGCGGCTGGAGCGCGACACCCGCGACGAGCTCTACGTGAGCCTGCTCGGCAAGAGCCAGACCTTCCACAACCGGCAGCGCGTCGGCGACCTGATGGCCCGCGCCGCCAACGACATCAGGCAGCTCTCCATCATGATCACGCCGGGCGTAGACCTGATCGTCGACTCCGGCCTCACCGGCCTCGTGCCGCTGTTCTTCATCGCCGCGATCGACCCGCGGCTGCTGCTGGTGCCCGGCGTCTTCGCGGTCTTCTTCGTGGCCGCGCTCTGGCACTACATGCGCCAGCTCAACCCGGTGGCCACCCGCATGCGCGAGCAGTTCGGCGACCTCAACGCCGGGCTCAGCCAGGCCGTGCGCGGCATCGAGGTGATCAAGGTGATGGCGCAGGAGGGGCAGGAGCGCAAGCGGTTCCGCGCCTACGCCCGCCTCTACCGCGACTCCTTCGTGCGCAACGGCCTGGTGCAGGCCCGCTACCTGCCGACGCTGCTGTTCGCCGCGGCGGTCGCCGGAGCCCTCTGGCACGCCCTCTACCTGCAGGGCATCGGCGCGATCACGGTCGGCGACCTGGTGGCGTTCATGGGGCTGATGGTCATGCTCGGCTTCCCCACCCAGATGTCGATCTTCACCTTCTCCCTGGTGCAGATCGGCATCGCCTCCGCGCGCCGGATCCTGAGCATCGTGACCTCCGAGGCCGAGCTGATGCAGCGCGGCGACGGGCACGCCGCGCCGATCAGCGGCGAGATCGTCTTCGACGACGTGACCTTCGGCTACGACGACGGCGAGCCGGTGCTGCGCGGGGTGACGTTCACCGTCAAACCCGGCGAGACGGTGGCGATCGTGGGCGAGACGGGGGCCGGCAAGAGCACGCTGACCAAGCTGGTACCGCGCATCTACGACGTCACCTCGGGCCGGATCCTGGTCGACGGCGTCGACGTACGCGACTGGGACCTCGACTCGCTGCGCTCCCAGATCTCCACCATCGAGCAGGACATCGTGCTCTTCTCCCGCTCCGTGGCCGAGAACATCGCCTTCAGCCTCGGCCAGCGGGCCGACCGCGAGGCCGTGGTCAGGGCGGCGGAGGACGCGCAGGCCGCCGAGTTCGTGGCCGAGCTCGACGAGGGCTACGACACGGTCATCGGCGAGCGCGGCGTCACGCTGTCCGGCGGCCAGCGGCAGCGGCTGGCTATCGCGCGGGCGCTACTCACCGACCCCGCGATCCTCGTGCTCGACGACTCCACCAGCGCCATCGACTCCGCCACCGAGGACAAGATCCAGCAGGCCATCGGCCGCATCCTCGACGGGCGCACGACGCTGCTGATCACCCACCGGCTCTCCCAGATCCGCTGGGCGGACAAGGTGCTGCTGCTGCGGCGCGGCGAGCTGGTCGACTGCGGCACGCACGACGAGCTGATCGAGCGGAGCCGCCTCTACCGGCGGATCTTCGCCCACTACGACGAGGCCGGCGTGGGGCCGGACGACGACGCCCCGGTCCTGGCGAGCGAGCAGGGGAGTGCGCGCTGATGGGCTTCATCATGGACGGCCTCGAGGCCGAGGACTACGACCGCACCTACAACGACCGCGACCTGCTGCGCCGGATCCTGTCCTACTTCCGGCCCAAGGCCGGCGCGATGTTCCTGGTCGCGGGCATGATCGTGCTGTCGTCGCTGAGCCAGGCCGCCGTGCCGCTGCTGGCGAGCTGGGTGGTCGACGCCATCGCGGACGGCACGATCGCCCAGGTCGGGTGGCTGTTCGTGGTGGGGCTGCTGGTCGCGGGCGGGCTCGGATGGGTCTTCAACTTCGTCCGCCAGTGGTTCAGCTCCAGGGTCACCGGCGACGTCGTGCTCCAGCTGCGCGAGGACGCGTTCGACGCCGTGTTGGAGCGCGACCTGTCGTTCTACGACGAGACGCCGTCCGGCCGGATCGTCAGCCGGGTGACGTCCGACACCGACGACTTCGCCACGGTCTCCACGCTCACGATGGACCTGATCAGCCAGGTGCTGATGGTCGGTTTCGTCACGGTGCTGCTGTTCGTGCGCAGCGTCGAGCTCGCCCTGCTGACGCTGCTCGTCGTGCCGATCGTGGTGGGGCTCGCGCTGCTGTTCCGCCGCCTGGCCAGGGCCGGCACCCGGCGGGCGCAACGCTCGCTGAGCCGGGTCAACGCCAACCTGCAGGAGACCATGGGCGGCATCACGGTGGCCAAGAACTTCCGCCAGGAGCAGCAGGTCTACGACGAGTTCCGGCCGATCAACCGGCAGAGCTACCAGGTGACGCTGCGGCAGGGGTTCGTCTTCTCGGCCATCTTCCCGGTGCTCTTCCTCGTGGCCGGGCTCGCGACGGTGGGTCTCGTGCAGCTTGGCGGCCTGTCGGTGCTGGGCGGCGGCATCTCCGCCGGTGACTGGTACCTGTTCCTCCAGGGGGTCTCGCTCTTCTGGTTCCCGCTGACGTCCATCGCCGCGTTCTGGTCCCAGTTCCAGCAGGGCCTGTCGGCCTCCGAGCGGGTCTTCGCCCTGATCGACGCCCCGCCCCGCGTGGTGCAGACCGACGCGCAGCCGGCCGGTGAGCTGGCCGGCCGCATCGAGTTCGACGGCGTCACCTTCGGCTACGACCCGGCCCACCCGGTGCTGCGCGGCTTCGACCTGCGCATCGAGGCGGGCGAGACCGTGGCGCTGGTCGGCCACACCGGGGCCGGCAAGTCCACGCTCAGCAAGCTGATCACCCGCTTCTACGAGTTCCAGGAAGGCCGCCTGCTGATCGACGGCCGCGACATCCGCACCCTCGACCTGGCCTCCTACCGCCGGCAGATCGGCGCCGTGCCGCAGGCGCCGTTCCTGTTCAGCGGCACGGTCGCCGACAACATCCGCTACCCGCGACCCGAGGCAAGCGATGACGAGGTGCTGGCCGCGGCGTCGGCGGTCGGCGGCGGCGACTGGGTCGAGGCCCTGCCCGACGGCCTGCGGACCGACGTCGGCGAGCACGGCCGCGCCCTGTCCATGGGGCAGCGGCAGCTCGTCGCGCTGGCCCGCCTGCTCATCCAGGACCCGGCCATCGTGGTCCTCGACGAGGCCACGGCCAGCGTCGACCCGCTGACCGAGGCGCAGATCCAGGAGGGGCTCGACGTGGTGCTGGCCGGCCGCACCTCGATCGTCATCGCCCACCGCCTGTCCACGATCGAACACGTCGACCGCATCATCGTGCTCGACCACGGACAGATCGTGGAGGAGGGCGACCACGCCACGCTCTTGGCCCGGGGCGGCCGCTACTGCCAGGTCTACAACACCTACTTCCGGCACCAGTCGCCCAACTACCGCGCGGGCGCCGGATTCGTCCCGGTCAGCTCACCGTGACCGAGCAGGCCGCGTCTCCGCGTCTCCGCCCAGTCGCCCAGTCGCCCAGTCGTCCAGGTGCCCAGTCGCCCAGGCACTCGCCCGCCCGCTCGCCCGCCCGCGTGCTCGCCCACCCGGGACATCACCACCCGGCCGCGCTGTCTCGTCTCGCAACGGGTCTCCCCGCCACCGGCGAGCGAGTGACGTCCCACCGGGTCGCCGCCCTGCTCGGTGGGGGAGCCCTCGTTCGTCAGGTGTTGTCGCGCAAGGCGCGGAGGGTTTCGGCCTGTTCGGCGGTGACGCCTCGGGCGCGCTGCTCGACGGCCTCCTCCGGGGTGAGGCCCGCGCCGGCCCAGGAGGCGGTCTCCTCGAACGGGATGCCGGCCTGCCACCAGGCCCGCGCGACCGCCATCGGGTTGAGTCCGCGCTGGAGGTAGCGCTTCGCCTCGGCGGGTCTGAGCCCGAGGTCCTGCCACATGCGCGCGGTTGAGGCGTCGACGCCGTGCCGGGCCCATGCGATGGCCTCGTCGTCGAGCCAGTCGTCGTTGATGTAGCCGAACAGCAGGAAACCATCGGCGTTCCCGGCCCGTGCGACGAACCGCTGGGTACGGTCCTGCGGATCGCCGGTCCGGGCTCCAACTCCGGCTCCGGCCCCTCCTCCGGCGAGGGACATGAGGCTGCTGAACGCGTCGCCGGGTGCGGACGTGTCGTCGGCGGGACGTGGCCGGCGTCCGAGCCTGACGTCGAAGGCCTGGTCGGGGGTAAGGCCCCGGCGTTTGCAGCCGATGGCCTCGTCGGGGGCGAACTCGTACTCGTGCCAGAGGAGCGCCTCGGCGGCGGTGAGCCCCGCGGCACGGCAGACGGCGAGCGTTTCGGGGGTGACGCGGGCGGTGGCCCACTGCGTGGCCAGGGCCGGGTCGGCGATCCCGGCCCGCCGCCAGGCGGCAGCCTGTGCCGCGGTGAGCCGCCACCTCCACCAGAAATGTGCCTCGTCGGCCGCCATCCCGGCCGCGCGGTACGGGGCCGGGTCGAAATCGTCGCCCGGCGTGCTGAACGACATCGTCATGACGCTCCTGAATCGATGAGTACGGTCTCCGCCCACGAAGGCGCCTGCCCGGCCGCGTCGAGCAGGCCGACGATCACCCGGGTCCCGGCCGGCGGGCGGTCCGGCCAGGGGGTGCGGCCATCGGTGATCGCGATGATCACGTCCGGCGGCGGCCGCCGCGCCAGAGCCGCGACGAACCCGGCCCGCAGATCGGTGCCCCCACCCCCACTCAGCCGCAGACGAGGGGTGGTGCCGGAGTCTTCGGTTCTGCCTGGCGGCGGGCCGGAGGTGGGGTCGGGATGATCTCCAGTGCCGTCTGGTGGCGGTTCGGGGGTGGTGTCGAGGGCTCCGGTGCGCCGTAGGGCGAGGGTGCCGTCGGCTCCTTTGGCTCGGCTCGGGTACAGGTCGGAGACTCGGCTGAGGATCTGCGGTCGGTACCCCGGTCACGAGCGCCGCCAGCACGTCGGGCGAGGCCCGTACGGCATCGCAGGCGGCGATCAGCCGCGCCGCCGCCTCCCACGACCGCGGGCTGGGCCACCCCTGCCCGCCCGCGCCCTGAGCCGGCACTCGCACCGCCAGCGCGGGCCGTACCTCGAGGAAGGCCGCCACCGTCGCCCGGGCGCGCGCCATTTGCTCGTACGACGCGGGCCGCTCGAACCCCGTCAGCGGCGGAAGCGGGAACCCCACGGCCAGCCCGCGCGCGATCCGCCGGCCGTCGACCGGCCAGTCGAGGTGCACGAGCCGGTTGGCCAGCGGCGGCGCCAGGTCCCACCCGTCGGCCGCCTCTTCGGGCGGATTGGCGGCGGCCACGATCCGTACCTTGTCGGGCAGCCGCACGTCGCCGACCGCCCGCTCCAGCACCACGCGCAACATCGCCGCCTGCACCGCAGGTGGGGCGGTGGTCAGCTCGTCCAGGAAGAGCAGGCCGTGCCCGGCCGTGACCAGCCGTTGCGCCCATTCGGGCGGCGCCATGCGGACCGTGCCGTCGGAGATCAGGGGCAGGCCCGCGAAGTCGCTCGGCTCGCGGATGGAGCCGACGACGACCTCGACGGGCCAGTTCAGGGACTCGGCCAGCGCCAGCACGGCGGAGGTCTTGCCGGTGCCCGGGCTGCCCCACAACAACGTCGGTACGCCCGCCGACACCGCGATCGACAGCGCCTCCTGCGCGACGTCGCTCACCTGCTCGCCAGCCCGGGCAGGCCGAGCTGCCGCTTCAGCAGCTCCAGCTCGTGGGCGGGCACCTCGCGGCGCATGGTCTCGACGTTGTCCCGCAGCGGGTCGGCGGTCATGCGCACCTCGCCCACCCCCTGCCGGAACGCCTCCGCGTCCCACGGCAGCGCGACGACCGCGGACTCGGCGATCCGCGTGACCTCCTCTGGCGCCGGCGGGTCGGCGATGCCGAGCCGGGTGGTGAGCCGGTCGCCGATCAGCAGCCCGGCCAGGTAGCCGCGCGCCGCCGCGGGGTCGCGTCGCGGACGGGGGTCGGCGCCGTGCACCCAGGCGGTGACGACCTCGGCGACCAGCCGGGCGGCCGCGTGGCTGGGGCGGTCGGACAGGCCGAGGTCGCCGAGGTCGTACTGGTTCGCGGAGATCACCAGCGCCACCCGGTCCTCGGTCCAGCCACGGGTGAAGTGGCTCCAGCCCCAGAGGTACTCGCCGCCGTGGCCGATGTAGGGGTGCTCGCCGCCGAAGACGTTGAACACGAGCCCGACCGAGTGGTCCTGGGCCGGCCCGGCGAGGGTGCCACCGGACGCCTGCGCCGTGATCATCTGCTCGGCCGTCCCCGGTTCGAGGACGCCGCCTCCGCCGTTGAGCAGCGCGAGCACGAACCTGGCGTGGTCGGACGGCGTGCTGAGGGCGGAGCCGGCCGGATAGTCGCCGGGGTACAGCTCGGGGAGGGTGAAGGTGCAGCCGGGCAGGGTCGCGTACCCGGTGGAGCGGCGGGCGAGCAGCTCGGCCGGTACGAAGTCGGGGTGCTGCGCCCTCGGCAACACCGTCGACTCCATCCGCAGCGGCCGGAACACGTTCCGCCGCACCCCTTCGGAGAGCGTGGCCCCCTCGGGATCGAGCAGCTCGACGAGCCGGCCGACCACGGCGATCCCGACGTTGCTGTAGGTGTACCGGGCACCCACCGGCCCCACCCAGAACGGCGCCACCGTGCCCCCGTAGGCGTCGGACCTGCCGGCCTCGAAGACCCGCCGCAGGTGCTCCTCCAGCGGCGCGGGCGGCACCCGAGCCCAGTTCCCCAGGTTGACGCCCAGCCCGCTGCGGTGGGTGAGCAGGTCCCGCAGCGTGATCGGCCGTTCCCCGTACGGGTTGACGACGGGGAAGTGCTCCTCGACCGGGTCGTCCAGCCCGATGAGCCCGCGCTCCACGAGCTGCATGGCCGCCACCCCGGTGTACGCCTTGCAGTCCGACCCCGTCGGCCCCACCGTGTCCACCGTCATGGGCCGGCCGGTGGCCAGGTCCGCCAGCCCGTACGCCCTGGCCAGCGCCACTTCCGTGCCCACGCCCACCGCGACCGACAACCCCGGCGTCCCGTAGTGCCCCATGATCTCCGGCACGTACGCGTCGAGCGCCTCGGCCAGCAAGTCAATGTCCATGGCGTCAAGGCTGTCATTGACGCCATGGAATCGTCAAGGCGTACGTTGACAGTCATAATGGTCTGGTGCCAGAGCTACCCGATCTCTCCGCCCTGCTGTCGATCGTCGACGAGCGCAGCGCGGGTGCCGACGCCCTCACCCGACTCACCGTCGCCGAAGGCGTGCTGTCCGACCTGCAGGGCGTCGGTGACCGGCTGCTCGGTTACCTGGTCGAGCTGGCCAGGGCGGAGGGCTGCTCGTGGTCGGACATCGGCGACCACCTGGGCATCAGCCGCCAGGCGGCCCAGCAGCGCTACGGCCGCCGCTGGTCCAGCCTCACCGTCGCCGACCTCGCGCAGTCGGGGGCGTTCGAGCGCTACACGGGGCGGGCCAGGCAGACGGTGGAGCGGGCGGAGGCACACGCCCGCCGCCTGGGCCAGCTCGCCGTCGGCGCCGACCACCTCCTGCTCGGCATCCTCGACGACCCCGGCACCCTCGCCGTGCGAGCGATCGCCGCCCAGGGAGTGGACCCGGCCACGCTCAAGGCCGACCTCGAACAACGCCTGTCCACCGGCCCCGGGTCCCCGGCGGCCGTCCCGATCGGCGCCGAGACCCGGCGTGCCCTGCAGGCGGCGCTGGCGGAGAGTGCGGAGCTCAGGCACAACTACATCGGCACCGAGCACATGCTCCTCGGCCTCCTGCGCGACAAGTCCAGCCCGCTCCTGCGCGAGCGCGGCATCACCCTCGAACCGACCCGCGCCGCCGTCCGCGCGGCCCTCGAAGCGTTCCTGCGCTCGCGGGAGGGTTAGGACGTCCCCCGCGCCGCCGTGGGGTCACCGCCGAGCGGCTGCCTCCAGCAGGATCTCCACCAGCTCCCGCGGCGCGCCGCGCATGAGGTTGTGCCCGCTGTCCAGCGCGTACGTCGTCCACGCCGGGTCCTCGCGCAGCCGCTCGTAGACGGGTGTGAACGGGGACGGGGTCTCCCAGCCGGCGGCGTACACGTACGTCCTGCCGCGGACCTGGGCGAGCCCGCCGGTGAGCCGGAGCGGCTGCAGCAGCGAGGCGACCGGGTGCGGGGTGGCCCGAGGATCGAAGAACGGCAGCGGCCGCACCGCGTAACCGCTCTCCACGACGTCGGCGTACCAGCGCCGCTCCTGGTCGGAGACCACGTTCCAGCAGGAGTCGCCGTCCCCCGGCACCATGGCGTCCAGGTACACCAGCCCGCGCACCCGCCCCGGCACCCGGTCGGCCACCCCGGTGATCACCATGCCGCCGTAACTGTGCCCGGCCAGCACCGCGTCCTCGACGCCCTCGGCCTCCATGAGGCCGATCACGTCCTGGAGGTGCGTGTCGAGGTTCACCCCGCCGTGGAGCAGGTGGCGGCGCTCGCTGAGCCCGGTCAGCGTCACCGGGAGCACCTGATGCCCCCGGCTCCGCAACTCCTCGGCGAGCTCGGCGAAACACCAGCCGCCATGGCACATGCCAGGAACGAGGACGAACGTCGCCACGGAACACCCCTACATCGAACCGATCGGTACGATAAAGGATGCTAGCACCCCATCGAACCGATCGGTTCGATTCCCCGCCGCCCGCTCACCCCCTGAGCGGGCGCAGGGCGGAGCCCCAGGCGAGGACCTGGTCGAGGACGACGTTCAGCCGGTCCTCGTGGACGGCGGCGGGCTTGAAGCCGTCCGCGAAGTCGGTGTTGAGCGACAGCCCGACCTGGTTCGACACGGTGGCCACGCTGAGCAGCCCCAGGACGTGCCGCAGGTGCGAGATCGCCCGGGGCGCGCCGTCCACGCCGTAGCCGACGAACCCGGCCGCCTTGTTGGTCCATTCCGTGTACAGGAAGTCGAGGGCGTTCTTGAGCGCGCCGGGGTACGAGTTGTTGTACTCGGGCGTCACGATCAGGAACGCGTCCAGGGACGACACCTTGGCCGACCAGCGCCTGGTGTGCTCGTGCCGGTAGATGCCCGTGGCCGGGTGCTCGGGCTCGTCCAGGTTGCCCAGGTTGTAGTCCTTCAGATCGACGAGCTCGTACTCGGCGTCGCCTCGTTTGCCCGCCAGATCGCGGACCCAGTGCGCCACCGCCTCGCCGTTGCGGCCGGGACGGGTGCTGCCCAGGATGATGCCTACCTTCAGCATGTCAATGCTCCCTCAATCGGTTACTCGAACCACCGTAGGGAGACTTGCTGAGATACTGAATGCGCTGCTGTCCAAGGTTTATAAGCCATCGTCTCAGGAGCTAGACTTCGCGCATGGACATGCTGAGCGACGTGGTGGCCTTCATGCGGTGCGGGCGCCCCGCCTCCGCCCGCATCTCCTGGCGCGCGCCCTGGGGCGTGTCGTTCCACGCGGCGCGCGGGTCCGCCGGTTTCCAGGTGGTGCTGCGCGGGTCCTGCTGGCTCCTTCCCTCGGACGGCGAGCCCGTTCCGCTGAGCGTGGGCGACCTGGTGTTCCTGCCGCACGGCGACTCGTTCGGGCTGGCCGACGATCCCGCGCGACCGCTGGTCGAGGCGGACTGCGCCCCACATTCCGAGCTGTTCGCCTCGGCCGACTTCGGCGGCGCCGGGGCCGAGACGGTGATCCTTTCCTGCGGCTACCAGCTCGACCTCGACCGGACGCATCCGATCCTGGGCTCGCTGCCCGGCGTGATCCACCTGCCCTCGACGCTCGGCAGCCATCCGGAGCTGCGGGCCGCCGTCGAGCTGCTGGCCGCCGAGATCGAAACCCCGCGCCCGGGCACGGACACCGTCGTGTCGTCCCTGCTCGAGATGTTGCAGCTGTACGTCCTGCGGGCCTACTTCGAGACCCAGGACGAGCCCTGCACGCTGTCCGGCTGGGCCGCCGCGCTCGCCGACCCCGGTGTCGGCCGCGCGCTCGACGCCATCCACCGCGACCCGGCCCGCCGCTGGACGGTCGAGTCGCTCGGCGCCCACGCGGGCATGTCGCGCGCCGGCTTCGCCCGCCGCTTCACGGGGCTGGTCGGGCAGCCGCCGCTGGCGTACCTGACCTGGTGGCGGCTGGTGAGCGGGGCCCGCATGCTGCGGGAGTCCGACGCGTCGGTGGCGGAGGTGGCCGAGCGGGTGGGATACGGGTCGGAGTTCGCCTTCGGCAACGCGTTCAAGCGCGAGTTCGGCGTGGCGCCCGGCCGATACCGCCGCCAGGCCGTGGCGGCCTGATAGGCCAGGCACCGGTCCGGCCGGCAAGGGTCATCCCCCGATGCCGGTCACCCCGATGAGCAGGGGCAGGAGCACGATGATCAGCAGGGCCCCGAGGACGTCGAAGCTCACCCCGGAGCGGATCATCGTCGTGATCGGCACCACACCCGATCCGTACGCGATCGCGTTCTGCGGCGTCGACACCGGCAGCATGAACCCGAACGACGCCGCGAACGTCGCCGCCAGCGCCGGCACGAACGGGTTGATCCCCGCCGCCAACGCGACCGGGATGATGATCGGCACCACCACGGCGGCGGACGCCGTGTTGCTGGTGGTCTCCGACACCAGCACGGCCAGCACGACGGCGAAGGCGGTGATGGCGAACACGCTGCTCAGCCCGAGCGCCGAGGCGGCCGAGGAGCCGATGGTCCTGGCCAGCCCGGTGTCCTCCAGCAGGGAGCCGAAGATGATGCCGGTGCCGAACAGCACGATCGTGCCCCAGTCGATGCGGGCCGCGTCGCTCCAGTTCAGCGTGAACTCGCGCTTGCCCCAGTCGGTCGGCAGCACGAACAGCAGGGCCGCCCCGAGCACGGCCACGATGCCCTCGTTGAGCCGCCCGCTGACGGTGGTGTAGAGGGCGGACTCGGTGCCGGCGAACAACGCGACCAGACCGGGGAAGACCCACAGGAAGACGGTGACGCCGAAGGCCACGAGCGTGTTCTTCTCGGCGCGTGAGAGCTTGCCCAGGGAGGCGCGTTCGCGGCGCACGTACTCCTCGACGCCCTCGATCCTGCGGATCTCCGGCCGGTTGAGCAGGAGCAGCACGGCGGCGAGCGCGACGAACATGAGCAGGCAGACCGGCAGCGCGGTGATCATCCACTGCGCGAACGAGATTCGCCGGCCGGTGGCCTCCTCGATGAGGCCGCGGCCGATCAGGTTCGGCGGGCTGCCGACGGGCGTGAGCAGGCCGCCGACGCTGGCGCCGTACGCGAGCATCAGGACCAGCGCCGCCCCCACCCGCAGCCGCAGCGGGTTGAAGTCGGCCGCGACCAGCCCGCGATCCTGCAGGAGCTTGGCGATGACCGCCAGCATGCCCAGCGCCGTGGGCAGCAGCATGGCGACGGTGGCGGTGTTCGAGACGAACGCCGACAGCAGGCCCGTGATCGCCCCGAACGCCACGATCAGCCGGAACGTCGAGCGTCCCACGCCCGGCAGCGACAGGATGCGGAAGGCGAAGCGGCGCGCCAGGCCCTGTTTGAGCATGGCCTGCGCCAGGATGAACGCCCCGATGAAGGTGAAGATCGTGGGGGAGCCGAACGGGGAGAGCGCGTCCGCCGCGGAGACCACCCCGAGCAGCACGATCGCGCCGACGCCGATGAGGCCCCCGACCGGGATGGGCACCGGCTCGGTCACCCACAACACGATCACGCCGAGCAGGACCGCCGCCAGCGTCTGCTGCTTGGCGTCCATGCCGAGAGGCAACAGCAGGAAGACCACCGTGATGAGCGGCGCGAGCCACATCCCGGTGGTGCGCCGGCCCTTCTCGAACCTCTCCTCGGCCGGCGTCAGCTTCTGCTCGCCGAGGCCGCGGTAGGTGGCGTGGCCCAGGAGGGCCTGGTCGACGTCGGTTTTCGGTGGACCAGGGGTCATCGCCAGCTCCTAACGTTTCCGCCCGTCATTCAAGGTCCGGGTGGCGGCCAGGTCCAAGACGCGTTAGCTACTTGGGTTATAGGTCCCCCCTATAGGAGCGTTCAGTGGACGTCCGGCAACTCGAGTATTTCCTCGCCGTCGTCGATCACGGTGGGTTCAACAAGGGTGCCAAGGCGCTGTTCATGGCGCAGCCCTCCCTGTCGCAGGCGATCAGGATCCTGGAGAAGGACCTGGGCAGCCAGCTTTTCCACCGTATCGGCCGCCGCGTGGTGCTCACCGATGCCGGGCGGGCGCTGATCGAGCCGGCCCGGCAGGTGGTGCGCAGCCTGGCGGCGGCCCGCGCGAGCGTGGCCGCCGTGCAGGGGATGGTGTGCGGCAGCGTGGCCATCGCCTCGATGCCGTCCCCGGCGGTGGAGCCGCTGAGCAGCATGATCGACCACTTCCGCGACCGGCATCCGGGCGTGGAGGTGGCGATCAGGAACGCGCCGGTGCCGCAGGCGGTGATCGAGCTGGTACGTACGGGGGTCACGGAGCTGGGCCTGCTGTCGGCCTGGGAGCCGCCGGTGGCCGTGGACGTGGAGCTGTACCCCGTGGAGGAGCAGCGGTTCGTGCTCGTGGCCCCGCCGGACGGCCCGTTCGAACCGGCGCGGTCGCTGCCCCGCGAACGCCTGGCCGGGCAGCGGCTGATCGTCGGCGAGCACGGCACGGGGCTGCGCCGGCTCGTGGAGGAGATCCGGGCCTCGGGGGTGGAGCTGTCGATCGCGGTGGAGTCGGAGCACCGGGAGGCGTTCCTGCCACTGGTGCTGAAGGGCGTGGGGATCGGCGTGCTGGCCGAGGCGTGGCGGACGCTGGCCGAGCGGGCGGGCGCGCTGGTGTTCGACCTGGACCCGCCGGCGTCGCTGCACCTGGCCCTGGTCAGCAGGAAGGGCTGGCTCACCCCGGCGGCCGCGGAGTTCCTGGAGATCGCCACCTCTTATAGGCACGGCCTATAGGTCGTATCGTCCGCCGGTCTTGGACGTTCGCGCGGGCCGCCGCTTGAATCGGGACCATGACGACGCATGACATCGCCGTGATCCCCGGAGACGGCATCGGGCTCGAAGTCACCCCGGCGGCCCTGGAGGTGGCGCAGGCCGCGGGCCGGCGGCACGGCTTCGGATTCCGGCTCACCGAGTACGACTGGTCGTGCGAGCGGTACCGCCGCGAGGGCGCCATGATGCCGGCCGACGGCCTGGACCGGCTGCGCGGCCACGACGCGATCTTCCTCGGCGCGGTCGGGGCGCCCGGCGTGCCCGACCACGTGTCCCTCTGGGGCCTGCTCATCCCGATCCGCCGGGCCTTCCGCCAGTACGTGAACCTCCGCCCGGTCCGCCTCTTCGAGGGCATCGAGAGCCCCGTACGCGCCTCCGACCTCGATCTCGTCGTGGTCAGGGAGAACACCGAGGGCGAATACAGCGAGATCGGCGGCCGGATGAACCGCGGCTTCCCGGAGGAGATGGCCGTCCAGGAGGCGGTCTTCACCCGGGCGGGCGTGACGCGCGTGCTCGACTACGCCTTCGACCTGGCCGCCCGCCGCCGGAGCTACGTGACCTCCGCCACCAAGTCCAACGGGATCGTGCACACCATGCCGTTCTGGGACGAGCTGGTCAGGGAGCGTGCGGCCGGGCATCCGGGCGTGCGCTGGGACCAGGAGCACATCGACGCGCTGTGCGCGAAGCTGGTCCTGCAGCCGTCCCGGTTCGACGTGATCGTGGGCTCGAACCTGTTCGGCGACATCCTCAGCGACCTGGCCGCCGCCGTGGCGGGCAGCATCGGGATCGCCCCGTCGGCCAACCTCAACCCGGAGCGCGAGTTCCCGTCGATGTTCGAGCCCGTGCACGGCTCCGCGCCCGACATCGCCGGGAAGGGCGTGGCCAACCCGATCGGCGCCATCTGGTCGGCGGCCATGATGCTGGAGCACCTGGGGCATCGGGCGGCGGGCGACGAGATCGTGGCGGCCGTGGCTGCCGTCCTGGCCAAGGGGGACGTACGCACGCGGGACCTGGGCGGCACGGCCGGCACCGGGGAGTTCACCCGCGCGGTGCTCGACCGCCTGCCGGGGTGAGCAGGTGGCCGGCCTCGACCTGGTGCAGGTGGACGAGCAGGTCGTAGGAGCCGGCCAGGGCGGTCTTCGGGTCGTCGGCCGACCAGTACAGGCCGTACGAGCGCGTGGGGCGGGCGGTCTCGAACCAGTCGCGGTCCGGGACGGTCCGCAGATCGAGGGCGAAGTCCCGGAACGGCACCTGGTCCAGGACGTGCTCGTTGTGGCCCGGCGGGGCGGGCGGGACGGTGTAGACCCGGGGCTCCTGGGCGGTGAAGTCGGGCAGCGCGTTGACGGTGCCCTGGTTGAAGGTCAGGCCGATGCTCACGTAGTCCGCGCCGAGGCGCTCGCGCAGGAACGCCCCGGCCGGCTCGGGGAACTCGTCGGGGTGGTCGCTGGTGTAGGCGACGTGGCCGTTGCCGGCGCCCAGCAGGATCTTGCCGCCGGTGTGGTCGAGCAGCCAGGCGGTGTTGTCCGCCATGATCCGGTCGCGGTAGCGCATCCGCTCGGGGAACTGCTCGTCCGGGTAGGCGTACGCGGTGAAGCTCTGCGCGATCGCGGTGGCGTTCTGCCGGGCCCACGCGCTTCCTCCGTGCTCGCGCACCAGGTCGAGGGCGGCCCGCGCCCGGTCCGCGTCGGCCTGGCGTAGCGGCTGCTCCTTGGTGAGCTGCCCGAACATCCACCGGCCCGTCTCCTCGGTCGTGCCGGGCCTGAGCGGCGCGTACAGCTCGGTCAGGCGCTCGGCGAGCTCGGGGCAGCCCGCGACGACCTGGTCGAACGCCTCCCGGCCCGGGTAGCCGAGGTCGTTGCCGGCGAACCTGAGCCGGGGGCGGCCGGCGGCGTTGTGCTCGCGCATCCAGTGGAGGAGGTCCAGGTACTCCTGGGTGTTCCAGAAGACGTACTGGCCCTGGAACTCCTCGCGCATGATCTGCTCGGGGTCGCCGACGCCGTTCGTCACGTAGTCGTTCAGGCGCAGGCCGGTGCTCCAGCTCGCCTCCAGCACGAACGTGGTGAAGCCCTTGGTCTCGGCGAGGTGCCGGAAGAGGCGGTGCTTGAGGGTGAAGAACTCGTGGGCGCTGTGGCCGGCCTCACCGAGCCCGACGATCCGGGCGCTTCCGATCATCTCCTCCAGAGCGGTCATGTCGTTCAGGGGGCGGGCGTGGCTGCTCAGCATGTCGTCTCCTCGACTCGGCGTACGGGAGAAACGTAGCCGTTGTTTGCGCATTTGCGCAAGACGATTGTCTAAGGCGCTCGTGCCAACCATCGAGTACGCTGCTCCAGCATGGGAAACCGGGAAGACCTCCTCGCCGGAGCCAGGCGTTGCCTGGAGGAGAAGGGCTGGGGGCGCACCACCGTGCGCGACATCTCGGCCGCCTCCGGCGTCAGCATGGCCGCCATCGGCTACCACTTCGGCTCGCGCGAGGCGTTGCTGAACGCGGCGCTCATCGAGGCCGTCGACGAGTGGGGCACGCAGGTCGGCCGCACCCTGGCCGCGTTCGGGGCGGACGGCAGCGGCCCCGCCGAACGCTACGAGGCGATGTGGGCCGCGATCACGGCGTCCTTCACCACACACCGGACGTTGTGGCTGGCCACGATCGAGGCACTGGTCCAGGCCGAGCACTCCGACGACCTGCGCCGCTACCTCGCGGGCGGGCAGGCCCTGGGACGCCGGGGGCTGGCGGCCACCCTCCTGGGCACGCCCGAGGACGACGTCGACGACCGGAGCGTGCACACGCTGGGGGCGGTGCAGATGGCGCTGCTCACCGGGGTGGTGACGCAGTGGCTCACCGACCCCGGCCAGGCCCCCGACGCCGCGGAGATCGTCGCGGGCCTGCGCGCGCTCACGGACGTCATCGACGACGGAGGTAGGGCAGGCACTACCTGAGCCTTCCCGCCAGCGGGATCGAACCGGACCGTTGATCGTCCGTAGGTTCTAGGGCATGACCACGCCATGTCTTCGCCGGTGGACCGGCGCCTCCGCCCTCGCCCTCGCCGTCCTGTGCGGCCCCGTCGCCACCGCCGCGCAGGCGGACTCGTTCCCCGTCCAGGACACGCTGGACGACCTCGTCAGCGAGGACGGGTTCCCCGCCGCGCTGGCCTCCGTACAGGACCGCGACGGGACCATGCGCGACTACACCGCCGGCCAGGACGACCCGCCGGCCGACGGCTACGTGCGCATCGGCAGCAACACCAAGACCTTCACCGCCGTGACCGTCCTGCAGCTGGTCGGGGAGGGCAAGGTCGAGCTGGACGGGCCGGTCGAGAAGTATCTGCCGGGCCTGCTGCGCGGCAAGGGCATCGACAGCCGCCGCATCACCGTACGCCGGCTCCTGCAGCACACCAGCGGCCTGCCCGAGTACACCGACTTCCTGGCCAAGGGTGCCCTGCCCTACCAGCACACCTACTTCCAGCCCCGCGAACTCCTGGACATGGCGCTGCGCAAGCCGGCCCAGTTCGCGCCGGGCGCCAAATGGGCCTACACCAACACCAACTACATCGTCGCCGGCCTGCTCATCGAGAAGGTCACCGGCCGCCCCGCGATCGAGGAGATCACCAACCGCACGGTCAAGAAGCTCGGCCTGACCCGCACCTACTTCCCGAACGTCGGCGACCAGGCCCTCCGCACCCCGCACGCCAAGGGCTACCACCGGGACGACCCGAGCAAGCCGATGACCGACGTCACCACATTCGACCCGTCCCAGGCGTGGACCGCCGGACAGATGATCTCCACCCCCAGCGACCTCAACCGCTTCTTCACCGCCCTCCTCGACGGCAAGCTCCTCAAGCCCGCGCAGCTGAGGGAGATGCGCACCACCGTCAAGGTCCCGGAGCTCGGCCCCGGCGGCGCGTACGGGCTGGGCCTCAGCAGCGTCAAGCTGTCATGCGGCGGCCGGGCGTGGGGCCACGGCGGGGCGATCCCCGGCTACTACACCACCAACGCCGCCACCGACGACGGCCGCGCCGCCGCCATCGCCGTCACCCACCTGCCCACCACACCGGCCGCCCAGAAGCACGTCGAGCAGGCCCTCGACACCACCTTGTGCACACAGCCCTGAGCCACTTACCGACCTTCATCCACACCAGGCCCTCCACCTCAGCTCGGCACGCCCCCCTCCACCTCAGCCCCGCACGCCCGTCCACCTCAGCTCGGCACGCCCTCCACCGTCAGCCGCGCGCGGGTGCGCCGCCCTCAGCCGTGTGCGGCCTCTCGCTCCCAGCGGTGCGTCGCCCTCCGCCTCAGCGGTGCGGGGCGCTTCGCCCTCAGCCGTGCACGCCTATCGCCCCCCCCGCGGTGCGTCACCCTCCGCCTCAGCGGTTCGGGCGCTTCGCCCTCGGCCGCGTGCGGCCTCTCGTTCTCAGCCGTGGGCGGGGCTTTGTCCTCATTCCTGAGTGTGGGCGGGGTGATGAGCCACCACGTCGTCACCGCGCCCGGGCCAAGCCATGACCAGCAGCCGCTGCCCCACGTTCTCATGACCCTTCCAGTCCAACCAGGCGTAGTGGACGCGGATGCGGTAATGCCCCGCGCCGCGGACGGCCAGGTCAGGCAGCTCGACGCCGACCAGACTGTCGGAGAGCACGATGCGGCCCGTCGGGCTCTCGTATCCGACCTCGACAACGCGATCCCAGCCCTTGACCTCCACCGGCGGCCGGCGGGTGTACGTCTCGGTGGTGACGCAGACGCGGTATGTGGTGTCGACCTCGATGCGAAGGTGGCCGGGCGCGGCGGTCACCAGCTCGGAGCCCGGCCCCACCAGCCCGTAGTCCGGCATGCCCTCCCCTTCGTACGCCTCCAGCACGGTCTCGGGCCAGACCGGCCGCTTCTGCCTGATGGCCCGCACGGGTTTGATCAGCGGCCGATGTCGCGGGGCATGATCGCACTTGGCCTGCTCCTCGGCCTCCCACGCCAGCATCTCGGCCTCCTCCTCGGCGGCCGCCTTGTCGGTGTCCGCATCGGCCTTCGGGCAGACGCCATAGAGGAGGCCGGCCTCTTGGAGCGGGTCGATGCCGTGCGCCTCGCGGAACGCGGCTGCCTCCCGGGCATCGCCGCGGGTGTAGATGCCGCACATGCGCCGCCCGTACGCGATCAGTTGAGGATCGGGCAGGGCCTTGCCGAACGGCAGGCTGCTTCTCCGGACCATGCAGACGAACTCCTGCTCGCCGGTTTTAGGGCTTTTGCGGCCGTCCATGGCCTCGCAGTCGCTCGCCGTGGTGATCGGGCCGGGCGCATGGTCCGACACCGGCACCAGAACGAGCACCAAGGCCGTACTCACACTTGCCGCGACCACCTGATACGGCCTGCGCCCGCCGCCGTACCCGAGGCGGTTGCCGTACGCGAGGCGGCCGTTGCCCACGAGGAGGAGAAGCAGGGCCGAGCCGGTGAGGGCGGCGCTGTACCAGAGCGGTGAGATGCCGACCTCGGACCCCAGCAGCTGATCCGGCGACATCCGGACACTGTCGTAGCCCTCCACGAGCTCGTAGCCCGCGGGGGCCGCCGTCATGCCCTCGCCCTCGGCTGTCGCCACGCTCACCACTCCGGCCACCGCCGCGACCAGTAGAGCCCAGATCGTCCCGAGCACGAGCCGCATTGTCCGCACCAGTACGGCCGCCAGCACCAGCCCCGAGGCCCCGCCGATCCCGACGAGGAGGTCGAACGAGAACCAGAGCTGCCACAGGAACCAACCGCTCCCGGTGAACCAGGACGCGATCGCCCCGCGCGACCCGATCCAGGTGAACATCCCGTTCGCGCTGTTGACCACGGCGGGCAGAAGCGGCAGCACGACCGCGACCACCTGCACCGGCCACCATCGCAACGGGCTTCCGGCCGTGGTGGGTCGCGGACTTCTGGGCCGGTTACCGACCTCCCGCGCGGTCCGCGCGAGCCATACCGACGTAACGACACCGATTGCCAGCCCGAGACCCTCGTGCCACACAAATGTCGAGTAGAACGGGCCCGCGAGCTG
Source organism: Nonomuraea sp. KM90 (assembly GCF_052246675.1). Lineage (NCBI taxonomy): Bacteria > Bacillati > Actinomycetota > Actinomycetes > Streptosporangiales > Streptosporangiaceae > Nonomuraea > Nonomuraea sp. KM90. The sequence goes on from NZ_JBQQCB010000007.1 coordinate 156,551, forward strand.
TGACACGAGGCCCGGCCCGACGGCGGCCGCCACTCCTGCCCACAGCGTGCCCCGCCGCCATCTGCCGTCCTTCGCCTGCGCAACCAGGGTCAGCACGATCCACACCAGCCACGGCATGGTGCCCAACGGCAGAGCGTCCTGGAGGAACCCGCCGTTGATCCCGATCGAGTCCAGCACTGTGTACGCGACCGCCAACCCCGGTTGGTGCAATCCGGCCACGAGCGCGAACAGCCGGAGTGTCCGGGAGACCCCGCGCATCGCCCGGTACAGCAGCACGACGACGGCGACCTGCACGATCTCCTCGGGCACATCTGTCCAGGGCATCCGGTCGGCGAGCTCGATCACCGCCCACGCGTACAGCGCGATCCGCAGCAGCCACGCCTCCCGGTCCGGCTTCCCGCCGTCCTGCCACTTCGGCAGGAACTGCCAGAGCGCCCAGGCGTGCAGCATCCCCACCAGGATCAGCATCACGATGACGTCCATGCGGGGCTCCTGGCGCCACACGGTGGAGCCCCAGTAGACGAGCAGTTGGGAGAGCCGGATGTCGCCGGTCACGAGGGCGACGACCCCCGACGCGCCGACCAGGACCGCGAAGACGGCGACGACGATCAGGCCAAGGCGATAGCGGAGCACGAGCGATTCCTGGCAGGGAAGAGGGGCGGAGTAACGGGGACAAGGTGGATGGGGGACGGGCGGACGGGTGAAGGCGGAACGCGGCGATGCGGGGCACGAAGGCCGGGGCAGGAGGGCCGGGAGGGCGGCAGGACGCGGGGACGTGGGGGTAGGAGGACGAGGGGAAGGGGACGTGGGTACGGGACCGCGAGGACCGGGGGACGGGCAGGGCAGGAGGACGGGGGACGCGAGAACCGGGGGACGGGAGGAGCGAAACGCCCAACCTAGCGGTGCCGCCGTCCCGAAGTCGATCAACTCACCCACCACGAACCACCACGCTGGCGCCGCACCGACGGCTCAGGGTCAGCCGGCCAACTCCTCACCCCCTACGGCAAGGGGCGGCACGCGTTGGGGCAGCAGGGCGCTCCTGCCGATCAGCCAGTCGGCCAGGCGGTCCCGCTCGACGAGTAACAGGGGCTGGCGTGCGTTGAGTGCCTCCTCCCGCGCTTGGCGGGTGAGGCGGCCCGAGGTGATGAGCACTCCGGTGTGCCCGGCGAAGGCATTGGCCAGCGCTCCGAGAAAGTTGCGGACCTCGGGTGCGCCGACGGTCCGGCTGTAGCGCTTGCACTGGACGGCGTACGGAGTCCCGCCCGGCGCCACGGCGGTGATGTCCACGCCGCCGTCACCGCTGCGCCCCCGCTCGCGAACGCGCCGGAATCCTTCGGCGATCATGCGCTCGGCGATGAGGTGCTCGAATTGTGGGCCGGTCATGAGATCGACCTTCGCCAATTCCGCATTGGCGGCGAGGAATTGTCGCCGACGGGCTTGGATGACCCGATATCGCAGGAAAAGGGCGCCAGCGAAGGCGGCAATCAGCAGCGCGGTGATGCCCATTGCGGCACCGGGATATTCGGCGGCGAATTCGGCCACGAGGACAGCCGCGATGACGACGCCCACGAGGCCGGTCAGCAACAACTGCTCCTTGCCGCCCGGCTTGGACCGCTTCCTGCGACGACCGGATCGCCTCGCCATCATGTCCTCCCGAGGATCGGTGCTGATGGCGAGTATGAACGGTGGCACCGACAGAATCGGGCCCCGAGCTTTGCGCAGAAATGGCGGCTTTTGGGAAAGCCTGGCGATATTGGTGGGACAAGAGTTCTTGTGTTGGGGTCGGGGCGGGGCGCCGGCCGGGCCCTGCCGGCCGAACTTTGGGTGACCTCCCGATGGCCATGCGGCAAACCCCCTTTTTCTCCGGAAAACACGGCTGTTAGCGTCCGCACATGTCAGTACCGGATCTCAACGCCGCGCTGGAGCGCATCCCCGGCTGGTTCTGGCCCGCGGACCAGCGCCTGTTCGAGTGGTTCCTGTCGGATGACGCCGCTCGTGGCGACGTTCTCGAGCTCGGTACGTACCTGGGCAAGAGCGCCGTCCTGATCGGCGGCCACGTACGCCAGGGGGAGACCTTCACCGTCTGCGACCTGTTCGAGTCGGACGCCCCCGACGCGGACAACGACGCCGAGACCTCCAGGTCGTACTCCGCGCTCACCCGCCGCCAGTTCGAGCAGAACTACCTGAGCGTCCACACCACTCTTCCCGAGATCGTGCACGGCCCGACGTCGGTCATCCTCGACCACGTCGAGGCCGACACCTGCAGGTTCGTACACGTCGACGCCTCGCACCTCTACACCCACGTGAAGGCCGACGTGGAGGCGGCGCGGACCGTGCTCAGGGCCGGTGGGGTCGTCGCCTTCGACGACTATCGCAGCGAGCACACGCCGGGCGTCGCGCTCGCCGTCTGGGAGGCGGTCGCCGGTCTCGGCCTGCAGCCGATCTGCGTGAGCTCGCAGAAGTTGTACGGGATGTGGGGCGACCCGGTGCCCGTGCAGCGTCGGCTGCTGGACTGGCTCGGGGAGCGCCCCGAGCTGTGGCACACGACCGACGTGCTCGGGGACCGCCGGCTCGTACGCGTCAACCACCGCAAGAAGCCGAAGCCCGCGGTACCGGTCAGCGACGTGGACCGGCTCACCACCGAGTTGCGGCGCACGACGGCGGAGCTGAAGAAGGTCACGGCGGACTCGCAGAACGCCGTCCAGGCGTTGAGGAAGGCCACCAGAGAGGTCAGCCTGCTCGGCCCCGTCGCCCACCGCGCCGCCGGCTGGATCCGCCGCCGCTCCACCCCTGGCAAGTAGCCGCCACCCCATGCCACGCCTGGAAGCGGCTCCGCCCAAGCGCCGGGAGGTAGCCGCGATCACCCTCCCATGAACGCGCCGACCTGCTCGGCGAACTCCTCCGGACTCACGATCCGCACCCCCAAGGTCTCGGCCTTGGCCCGCTTGGAGCCCGCCTTCTCGCCCGCCACCAGCAGGGACGTCTTGGCGGACACGCTGGAGGACGCCTTGCCCCCGGCCCGTTCGATCAGCTCGTTGACCTCGTTGCGCGACAGCGCCGCCAGCGGCCCCGTCATCGCGCCGGTGACCACCACCGACATCGACGCCAGCGGCAGCTCGACCACCGACCCCCCGGACTGCCCGGGCTCCTCCAAGTTCTCGGATCTCACGGCGGGCGGGGTGGCACCGGGCTCGGTCATGTTCACCCCGGCCTGGACGAGCTTGTCGATGAGCGGGCCCAGCTCGATCAGCTCATCGACCACGACCGGCGCCTTCTCCGGGCCGATGCCGTCCACCTGCTGGATCGCCTCGGCGTCGGCGGCCCGGATGGCGTCCATGGTGGCGAAGTGGCGGGCGATGCGCCGGCTCATCGAGCGGCCGGTGCCCCGCACCCCGAGCGCCGCGAACACCCTGCTCAGCGGCCGCGTCTTGGCCTGCTCGATGGCCGCGAGCAGGTTGTCGGTGCTGGTCTCGCCCATGCGCTCCAGCCCGAGCAACTGCTCCCGGGTCAGGAAGAACAGGTCGGCGAAGTCGGCGATCAGGCCGGCGTCCAGTAGCTGCTGGATGCGGTTCACCGCCAGCCCCTCGATGTCGAGCGTGTCGCGCTCGACCGCGTACGTGATGGACGCGATCGCCCGGCACCCGCGCCCGCGCACGCACCGCCAGCGCTCCTGCGAGGTGTCGATCGCGTCGCCGCAGGACGGGCAGACCTCCGGGATCGCGATCGGCTCCTCCGCACCGGTGCGCAGGTGGACCACCGGCGCCTCGACCCGGGGGATCACGTCGCCCGCCTTGTAGACGGTCACGCTGTCGCCGAGCATCAGGCCGCGCCGGGTGATGTCGGCGACGTTGTGCAGGGTCGCGTATGTGACGTTGCTGCCGTCCAGCTCGACCGGCTCCAGCACCGCGCGCGGGGCGATGATGCCGGTGCGTCCGGTGTTCCACTCCACGCGGAGCAGCTTGGTGATCTTCTCGGTGGCGGGCAGCTTGTACGCGATCGCCCACCGCGGCGCCCGCGAGCTGAACCCGGCCTCGGCCTGGTCGGCCGCCAGATCGCACTTGATCACGATGCCGTCGATGCCGAACGGCAGCGCGGCACGCGCCGCCCCGATCTCCCCGACGCGCTCCTGCACCCGCTCCAGCGTCTCCGCCACGATCCCGGCCACCGGCGTGGCGGCCGTGGTCTGCACGCCCTGCGCGGCGACCCAGTGCATGATCTCGCTGTGCGGCAGCTCGCGCAGGCGTACGGCCAGCTCGGAGCCGTCGCCCGGGGGCGGCAGGACGCCGTAGCCGAAGAACGTCAGCTCGCACACGTAGGGCCGGTCCTGCGCCCGCAACGTGCCCGCGGCGGCGCTGCGCGGGTTGGCGAACGTCGTGCCGTCGTGAGCCTGCCGCTTGGCGCACGCCTCCTCGAACTGCGAGGTGGTCATCATCACCTCGCCGCGCAACTCCACGGTGACCGCGTCGGCCAGCCGGTCGGGCAGGCCGACGATGGTCCCGATGGCGTGCGAGACGTCCTCACCCGCGGTGCCGTCGCCGCGCGTGACGAGCTGCGCCAGGCGGCCGTTACGGTAGCGGGCGGAGATCGCCAGCCCGTCGAGCTTCGGCTCCACGCTCCACCGCGTGACCGGCCGGCCGAGCCGACGCTCCAGCCCGGCCGCCCAGTCGGCGAGCTGCTCGGCGCCGAACACGTTGTCCAGGCTGAGCATCGGCACGGTGTGCGGCACGTCGCCCACCACGGCCCCGCCGGCGACCTTGCCCGTCGGCGAGGCCGGCAGCACCGACTCGGGATGCTCCTCCTCGTACGCCTGGATGCCGCGAACCAGCCGGTCGTAGGCGTCGTCGTCGAGCGTCGAGGTGCCGTCGGCGTAGTAGGCGGCCGCGGAGTGCACGGCCCGCTGGACGGCTTCGGCGTAGGCCGTGTCGTCGGCCAGCGCGGTGATGGGGGGCGTCTCGGTCATGGCTTCATCATGGCGAGTGCCACCGACAATTCCACCCCCGACGATCACCACTCCCACACCTCGCTTCGCAGGTAGGCCGCCTCTTGCGAGATCGGTTCACGCTCCACGGGCGTACGCCGCCGTGGCAGGCCTGCTCGGCTCACTCCTGCCCGGCGACGCTCCGCAGGTAGGCCGCCACGCGATGCCTGCCACCGTAGTCGGCCCAGCCGAGCGGCGTCGCATCATGCTCGGCGTCCTTGATCGTCGGGTCGGCCCCGAGCTCGATCAGCGTCCTGGCCGTCTCGACGTCGTCGTTCCAGGCCGCCGCGTGCAGCGGAGTGGACCGGTGCAGGTGGTTCACGTCGAACCCGAGGCCGGCGAGCAGGCGTACCGCCGCCGGTTTGCGCTGCCCGGCCGCGCTGTGGATCAGCCCCGGGGCGCGAGCGAGCGCCCGGGCCGCCGCCTCCGGACCGAACGCGGCCACCGCGCCGGCGTCGGCGCGCATGCAGGCGGCGGTGAACGCGTCGTCCTCGTCCAGCGTCGCCGTGGCGCCCGCCTCGGCGAGGAGCTCCGCGACCTCGGTGTGCCCGTTCAGCAGGGCCAGCGCGTACGGCGTGCGCCCCCGGTACGCCGGATGCTCGCCGAGCCCGTCCACCTCCGCCCCGTGCGCCAGCAGCAGCCGCGCCCGCGCCGGCCCGCCCCGCAGCGCGGCGGTGGCCAGCTCCTCGCGCAGCAGTTGCCGCGGGGACTGGATCGTCGGCCCCAGCCGCGCGCGCCACGGCCCACCCGCCCCCCGCCCCAGCCCGAACTCCAGCAGCAGCCGAAGATGGTCGACGTCGTCCGAGAACGTCCCGCCGAGCCCGAGGTTGTAGAGCGCCTGGCCGTCGTTGGGATCCGCCCCGGCCTCCAGCAGCAGCCGCGCCAGCGCCATCCCCTCCGGATGCGGCGGCTGGTCACCCTCCCCGCCCCCGAGCGCGCCGGTGAGCGCCGTGAACGGCGAGGTCAGCCCGTCCCACAGGAATCCGGTGTTCGGATCGGCACCGTGTTCGAGGAGAACCCGGGCCGCCGCCACGTGATGACCCGGAGCCTTGAGCCGCGCATAGGCCAGGTACAGCAGCGGCTCCCACCCGAAGGGCCCGCCCTGCGACCGCGCGAGCCCGGGATCGGCGGCCAGCGCCGCGGCCAGCGCGCCGGCCGACCCGGTGGCGGCCATGGTGAAGACGTTCGCGGTGGAGAGGTCCGGCTGCCGGGCCAGCAGGAGGTCGGCCTCGTCGGTCCGGCCGGGGTGGTCGGAGCCGTACGTGAGGCAGGCCAGCCGCAGGAACTCCTCCGGCAGGTCCGCCCGCGGCGGGACCTCGTGCGGCGAGCGGGAGTAACGCTCGACGGTGGTGAGATGCTCCGTCAGCCTGGGCCAGCTCGCGAAGCCGTACATGCGGGCGGTGACGAGCTGCGTGTCCGACAGCTTGAGCGTCGCGGGCGGCCGGGGATGGAACTCGGCGACGAGCCCGCGCGCCTCGGGAGCTCCCGCGTCCACCTGCTTGAGGAGGGTCTTGGCCTGCTTGCGGAGCCGTTCGAGGCTGGGGTTGTCGGGCAGACGATGGATGGGCACGATGGCCTCCTTTCCGTCTGGCCTGGTGTCCGCATGGTCAGGCCGGAAAAGAGGTCGGGCCGAGGTCGCACGGTGAACTCCAGGTGGGCTTCGCCCTTCCCGCGGACCGGTGGCGCCCTGCGCGCGCACCACCCACCATACGCCTGCTCTCCTTCGTACGGGAGAAGGCAACGCCGCTTCCTATCCGGCTAGGAGCCGTCCTCCTAGTGCGATAGCCTCATGCCATGGCTGATGACCTCCCCCACACATGCGCCAGCTCGCCGAGGTCGCAGCCATAGTGGCCACCGCAGGCGCCACCGCCGACTGGCTTTACCACCTCAAGGGCGACATGTGCGCGCTGCGTGTGATCAAGGGTGGAATCATCTCGGTCCCCATCTTGATCCCTGCCGACCCGGACCGCGATCCCGAGCTCTTCCGTGAAGCCATCAAGCGCCTGAAGGCGGTCATCGAAAGGATGAGTCGATGAGCAAGTCGATCACCTATGTCATCACCTACGAGCACGGGAGATGGGTGTCGCGTTGCCCCACAGGGGAGACCGAGGGCGTCGGCGTGGCCGGCTCCTTGTCACAGCTGGAGCGTGACCTGGCGGAGGTCCACGCCTGGGCCTGGCCCGAGGACGTCCCTGGCGTGGAGTTCGTGTTCGACCTGCCCGCGGAGGTGGCGGGGGTGGTGGCCGAATATCACCGCGAGAAGGAGTTGGCCGAAGCCCACACCAAGCGTGCCGCCGAGCTGGCCGTCAAGGTGGCCAAGACACTCACCAGCCACTGGTCGGAGCCCGACACGGCACGCGTCATGGGCATGTCCAAGCAGCGCGTCCACCAGCTGAAGGTCAGCGCCTGAGAGTGAGGCGCTCTCGTGCCAGGCGATCGGAAGAACCGTCGTACAAGCGGGACGAGGAGAGCCGACGAGCTCGCCGCCTACCTCGCCATGGTCTGACCCACTACGCTCGTGACCTCGCAGATCCGCCGCACCACGAAGGACGTCTGGGCATGGGCAAGCTGGTACGGGACCGCATCCCGGAGATCATCCGGCGCACCGGCGAGGAGCCGGTGATCACGGTCCTGGGGGAAGCCGAGTACCGCGCGGCCCTGCTGGCCAAGCTGTTCGAGGAGGCGACCGAGGTGAGTGAGGCCTCGCCGGAGGAGGTGGCCGGGGAGCTCGCCGACGTGTACGAGGTGCTCAGGGCGCTGGCGGCGGCCCACGGGCACGACTGGCAGGAGATCGAGAAGGCGGCGGAGGCCAAGCGCGCGGAGCGCGGCGCCTTCAAGGACCGCCTCTACCTGGCCTGACCCCCACCGCTCCGGCGACACACGCCCGGGGACAGTGGGGCGCGGGATGGTCAGGTGGTGCGGACGGCCGGCGGGTTTCAGGCGGGTTTAGGCCACCGGCTCGTCGAAGACGTCCTCGACGGACTTGGCGGTGGCCGCGCGGGTCACCCAGGTGCGGAGCTGAGCGAGGTCGGCGCCGCTGACGATGCGGGTGCGGGTGTCGTCAGGGACGTCGAGGCCGCGGGTGGCCAGGACGAGCAGGAGGATTCTGGCGGCCATCTCTTTCCTGCCGGCGGTCCGGCCTTCTTCCAGGCCGCGGGTGAAGGGGCTGTGGGCCAGCCAGGTGGCGGACGTCATGATCTCTTCGAGGTGCCACATCTCCGGTGAGTGCAGGTCGGAGTCGGGGATGCCGTGCGGGCCGAGGACCTGCGCCTGGAAGTGGTAGCCGGTCAGCCCTGAAGTGATCGGTCGCGCGTAGTGGGCGGCGATCTCGTGGTCGGGGCAGACGAGCAGGACCGTGACGTCGCAGTCCAGCCTCAGCCACAACGCGGCGGCGTCGCGGGCGAGTCGCTCGGCGGTCCTGGTGGTGTCCTGCGGGATCTCCACGATGATCGCGTGCGCGGGGGATCGCGGTGGGCCGAGGGTCAGGGCCAGGGTGCCGTCGTACGGGTCCAGCCGGGCCGGGGTGGCGAAGGGCAGGTCCACGGCCATGAGGTCACGCAGGATCTCGACCGCCAGCTGAGGGTGGTCGTGGAACAACTGGATGAGGACGTCGTATCGGGGGGACGGCACGCCGCTCATTGTGACATGAGAGACGCGGACAGTGATGGTGATCCAGGGAGACGGAGGGTGGAGGCGGTGCCGAGACCCGGGTGCGGGGTGCTCCTCCTGGCCGGAGGGCGCGCTCTCCGGCCAGGAGATGGAGGTGCACGAGCGGTCAGCCGGTCTTGACGGCGGACAGGTCGAACTCGAGGGTGATCTTCTCCGACACCATCACGCCCCCGGTCTCCAGCAGGGCGTTGAAGCTGACCCCGTAGTCCCTGCGGTCGATCACCATGCCGCCCTCGAACCCGGCCCGCTTGAACCCCTGCGTGTCGACAGAGGTGCCGGTGTAGTCGAGCGGAACGGTCACCTGCCGGGTGACGCCGTGGATGGTCAGCGCGCCGGTGACCTCGAAGCTGTCGCCCCCGACGTGCTTCACGCCCGAGCTGGTGAACGTGATGTGCGGGTGGGTGACGACGTCCAGGAAGTCGCCGGTGCGCAGGTGGCCGTCACGCTGGGCGTTGCCGGTCTCGACGCCCGCGGCGTCCAGGACCACGCGGACGCTGGAGGCGGCCGGGTCGGCGGCGTCCAGGTGGACGGTGGCCTCCACGATGGGGAAGCTGCCGCGCACCTTGGTCACCATCGCGTGCCGGGCTGCGAAACCGAAGCGGCTGTGCGCCGGGTCGATGGTGTACGCGCCGGTGAGGTCACTGGGAAACATGCCATACTCCTTCAGTGCTGAAATATTCAGCACGACAGTACATCTAGATATTCCAGTGCGCAACTATTGAGTACGATGCCGATGTGACGAGATGGCTCGCTGACGACGAACAACGTGCCTGGCGCGCCTTCGCGCTGGCCACGCGCCTGCTGACCGACCGCCTGGAACGCGACCTGCAGACGGCGGCCGGCATGCCGCCGACCTACTACGAGCTGCTGGTGCTGCTCTCCGAGGCGCCACAGCGCACCCTGCGCATGAGCGAGCTGGCGCACTGGACCAACTCCAAGCCGAGCCGCATCTCCCACGCGGTCAACAAGCTCGAACAGAGCGGCTGGGTGCGCAGGGAGCACTACGAGGGCGACCGGCGCGGCTGGCTGGCGGTGCTGACCGACGAGGGCCTGGCCGCGCTGGAGACCGCGGCTCCGGCCCATGTGGAGAGCGTGCGTGCCCACCTCGTCGACCTGCTCACTCCCGAGCAGATCCATCAGCTGGGCGAGATCAGCCAGGTTCTTCTTGAGCACCTGACCGAGGAGAAATAGGCAGGCGGGCGCTGTGCCGGGTGAAGCCGGCGGCCTGCACGGCGAGGATGAGCCCGCGGGCGGCGGTCAACGCCGTCCACAGGCCGGTCAGGCTCCAGGCCGCCGTCACGGGTGTCATGGCGACGGCGAGCAGGCCGTACCCGAGGACGGCCGAGCCCAGGCTCCAGCTGGAGCGCCTGAGCCCCATCAGGCCGGCGGACAGCACGATCCCGCAGTTGTTCGCCAGGGCGTAGATCAGGAGGAGCGGCAGGAGGGGGAGGGCGGCGGCGAGCACGCGGGGGTCGGAGGTGAACGGTCCGAGTGCCTCCGCGCCGAGCAGGAGCAGCGCGAGCCCGGCGGCGAGCGTGCCGGCGGAGGCGATGGCCAGGGCGGCCCGGTTGGCGCGGCGGGCGTCGGCGGGGCCATGCGATCGGGCGATCTCCGGCGTCACGGCCTGGGCGACGGCGAAGGCGGCCAGGCCGAGGAGGCCGTCGAGCGCGGCGAGGATGGCGTGGGCGGCGGCGGCGTGGGGGCCCGTGCGCGCGGCGGCGTAGGTGGCGCCCCCCATCACCGCGAACTTGAGGACGATCGAGGCGGACATCGGGATGCCCAGCCTGGCCATGCGCAGGATCTGGCGAGGGCGGGGACGCCGGGGGAGCAGGGACTGGCCGGCGAACTCGGGCCGGCCGAGCAGGAGGGCGTTCGAGAGGGTGAGGGCCAGGGCGGTGGAGGCCAGGAGGGCGAGGGCGGCGCCGTGCGCGCCCATCGGGGGCACCAGAGCGAGGAGGAGGATCACCTCCGCGGCCGTGCTCGTCAGGCCCGACCTCAGCACGAGGCGGCTGTGCCCGAGCGCGATCAGCACCCCGTTCGCGCCGCCGCCCGCGGCGGCCAGCAGCACCTGGAGGGCGAAGATCTGCGGCAACGCGCCCAGGTCGTAGGGCACGCCGCTGAGGCGGGCGATCAGCGGGACGGCGAGCATGACGCCCGCGCCGACCACTCCGATCCCCAGGGACAACCAGCGCGCGTCCTTCAGGATGGGCAGGGCCTCGGCGGGGCGGTCCCGGCAGGCCGCGACGAACGGGGACATCCCGCGCAGCCCGCCGGACACGGCCGCGGTGACCGGGTTGAGCACCGCGCAGACGAGCGCGAAGGCGGCCAGTTGCGCCGTCCCCTGGTGCCCGAGCAGGGCGGTGCCGAGGAGCTGGGCGATGATCCCGGCACTCATGGACAGGAAGAGAGGGAGCGCCGCGTTCAGGATGGTGCGGTGAGGAGAGGGCATGAAAAGCAAAATCCCGAGCGGACCTGGCTCGGGATTCAAGATCATTATATCACCCTCCGGTGGCCAGGCGCGCGGGGAAGCCGCCGGTGGCGATGGGGCCCCAGCGGTCGATGTGGATGCGGATCAGCGACTTGTCCTGGCGGCGCATGGCCTCGCGGTACTCGTCCCAGTCGGGGTGCTCGCCGGCGATGCAGCGGTAGTAGCCCACGAGCGCTTCGAGCGCCTCGGGCATGTCGAGCACTTCGGCGCGGCCGTCCACCTGCACGTACGGGCCGTTCCAGTCGTCGGACAGGACGCAGATCGACACGCGCTCGTCCCGCCGGGCGTTGGTCGCCTTGGCGCGGTCGGGGTACGTGGAGACCACGATCCGGCCGTCCTCGTCGACGCCGCAGCTCACGGGGGAGAGCTGCGGGCGGCCGTCCGTACGGGTGGTGGACAGCAGGCCGTGGTGCCGGGGGCGGAGGAACTCGAGCAGTTCGGGCAGTTCGACGCGGCGGGCGGTCGCGATGTTCGGAGCCATCTCGGATGCCTTTCGAGTATGTCCTTCGAGGTCAGACTTCGATCTGATCCTTTCACTTCTGCCCGAGGCAAGGCCGAAACAGGGGCGTAACGGGCGTACTGCATGATCGGTGGCAACCTTCCGGCCGGTGACGCGAGGAGAGCCATGAGCGTGCCGAAGAGCCCGAGCGACGTACGCGACGCCCTGATCGCGAGACTTGGACGACGGAGTTTCCTGCGCGCGGCGGCGGCCGTGGGCGGGGCGGGCGGTGGGCTGCTGGCCGCCTCGCGCGCCGCGACGGCCGCCACGGGCGGCACGCCGACGCTGCCCCGGGAGATCCTGCAGCCCCGCAAGGGCCCGATCCACGGCAAGCACTACCTCCCCTCCGCCGTCGAGCAGGTCAGATGGGGGTACGTGCCGTCGGTGGGCAGCGAGCCGGTGCTCCGGATGCGGTCGGGGGAGACGGTCACCATCGACACCGTCTCGCACGAGGGGATCCTGGAGGACCAGGGCCGCGACCCGGTCGCGTACTTCGGCGGGCACGGCGTGCCCCGCGCGAACGTGCTCCAGGACGCCGTCGCGATCGCCCGCGACTACTCCCGCACGGCCCGCGACTTCGACGTCGACGGCCCGCACGTCGTGACCGGCCCCGTCCACGTGGACGGCGCGCGGCCGGGGGACGTGCTCAAGGTCGAGATGCTCTCGCTGCTGCCGCGCGTGCCGTACGGGGTCGTGTCGAGCCGGCACGGCAAGGGCGCGCTGGCCCGGCAGGCCGGGGGCGGCGCGCCGGACGGGATCACCCTGGAGGAGGTCATGCCGCCGGTGGCGACCGACGGGCGGCCCACCGGCGACCCGACCAGGTACGGCAACGTGTCCGTGTTCACCCCGGTACGCCGGGGGCGGAGGGGCGTGCCGAGCGGGGTCATGAAGCGCGGGAGGTCGGGGGAGGTGACGTTCCCGCTGCGCCCGTTCATGGGGATGATGGGCGTCGCGTTCGCCTCCGCGAGCACGCCGACCGATCCCGCGCTCAACTCGATCCCGCCCACCCTCGGCGGCGGCAACATCGACATCAACCTGCTGGGCGTGGGCGCCACCTTCTACCTGCCGGTGTTCGCCGATGGCGCGCTCTTCTACACCGGTGACCCGCACCACGCGATGGGCGGCGGGGAGGCGGCGCTGACCGCGATGGAGGGCTCGCTGCGCGGCACCTTCCGGCTCACCGTGTGCAAGGCGGGCTCCGGCGACGCGCCCTCGGTCGCCTTCCACTACCCGTTCGCCGAGACCCCGGACGCGTGGCTGCCGATCGGCCTGTCCGACCCCGACGGGTCGCGGAACGGCCAGGTGAACGATCTCGACGTCGCCATGCGGCGCGCGGTCGTCAACGCGCTCGACTTCCTGGAGCACGACCAGGGCATGGAGCGCGCGGTCGCCTACGCCTACCTGTCGGCCGCCACCGACTTCGAGGTGTCGCAGGTGGTCGACCGGACCACGGGCGTGCACGGCGTGATCCTCAAGGAGCACTTCTCGGACTGACCGCGTAGCCGGTCCCATGGAGGGGCCGAAATTACCGTGTTATGAAATTTCAGTTGTTGACCGCTCCCGGCACGCGCGCGAACGATCGGGCATAAGCGCGCTACGAGGGAGCGGTCGGGATGAAAGCCGTACGTCTGCACGAGTACACCAAGCGTCCGGTCGTCGAGGAGGTCCCGGAGCCCCGGGCCGGCGGCCCGCTGGACGTGCTGGTCGAGATCGGCGGGGCCGGGCTGTGCCGTACCGACCTGCACATCGTCGAGGGGCAGTGGGCGCGGAAGTCCGGCGTGCGCCTGCCGTACACGATCGGGCACGAGAACGCCGGGTGGGTGCGCGAGGTCGGCGCGGCCGTGACGAACGTCCGGCCCGGTGACGCGGTCATCCTGCACCCGCTGGTCACCTGCGGGTTGTGCCGGGCCTGCCGGGCGGGCGACGACGTGCACTGCGCGAACTCGCGCTTCCCCGGCATCGACTCCGACGGCGGCATGGCCGAGCTGCTGCTCACCACCGCCCGGTCGGTGGTGAAGCTGAGCCCCGCCCTGCAGCCGGCCGACGTCGCCGCGCTGGCCGACGCGGGCCTGACCGCCTATCACGCGGTACGCAAGGCGGTGCCGCTGCTCCACCCCGGCACGCGGGTCGTCGTGATCGGCGCCGGCGGGCTCGGGCACATCGGCGTGCAGTGCCTGACCGCCATGACGCCCGCCGAGATCATCGTCGTCGACCGGTCGGCCGAGGCGCTCAAGCTCGCCGAGGGGTACGGCGCCGCGCACACCGTGCCCGCCGACGGCCGGCAGGTGGAGGCGGTGACCGACCTCACCGATGGCGAGGGCGCGCACGTGGTGCTGGACTTCGTCGGCGAGGGCGGCGCGGAGCGGCAGGGGGTGGCGATGTTGCGGCGCGCGGGGTCGTACTTCTCGATCGGGTACGGCGGGCGCGTCGAGATCCCCACCATCGACATCATCTCCACCGAGATCAACGTCATCGGGAACCTCGTCGGCTCCTACAACGACCTGGACGAGCTGATGGCCCTCGCCGCCCAGGGAAAGGTGCGCCTGCACACCAGGACGTACCCGCTCGACGCCGTCAACGACGCCATGGACGACCTGGACGGCGGCCGGCTGCAGGGCCGGGGCATCCTCGTGCCGGCAAGGAGCTAGCGGATGTACGAGAAGGACGGCCAGCGGTATTTCGTCGTGGACGGGGGAGCCGGCCGGGCTGCTCCGGCGCCGGGCCGAGCTCGGGCTGGACTGCGCGCCGGGGTCCGCGCGGCTGCTCGACGAGCCGGGGCGCCCATCCCGGAGGAGGAGGCCGAGCGCCGGTTGCGGTTCGCCCGCGTGGTGCGGGTCAGCATCGAGGGCAACGCCGGGTTCTGCCGGGGGTTGCTGCGTACGCGCTACGCGGGGGCGGAGTCTTCGTCCTAGACCGCTCGCCGGATGACGTTTCCCCATGTGGCGCTGATCACCTCTGATGTGTGGATTCCTGCACAGTTGATCGCTTGTGGTCTCCGTACTGTCTGTCTTGCCGGAAACACCCCGGCAGCACTGACAGGGAGGAACCCGAAATGCGTAAGACTCTTGCGATCGCCGCTCTGGCCGGTTCGATGGCCGTGACCGGTCTGGCGCTCAGCCCGGCCGCCGCGCAGGCGAGCACCACGACCCAGTCGGCCACGACGCAGTCGACGGTCACCACTTGGGGGAAGTTCTTCTCCAGTGACGGTAAGGCGTACACGTTCGGCAGGACGTGGAAGTCGGGTGGCAAGGTGTTCACGAAGTGGTACGGCGTGGACAAGGTCGGCGGGAAGAAGGGCTGGGTGTGGTTCGAGGTCTACCAGAACGGCGCCTGGCACAAGTTCAACAAGTCGTGGGACGGCAAGGTCGTGGGTTCGTGGAGCGGCCGGGGGATCGGGAAGGTGTACACCTTCACCTGCTGGGCCGGCAAGTTCGACAACTGCGGCAAGAAGTACCGCATCTACTAGACGATCAGGGCGACGCCCACCAGGACGAGACCGGCCGCGCTGGCCACGGCGCGCAGCGTGTTGAAGGCGGTCCACCTCGGCGAGTAGTCCTTCCAGGACATCGTCCCGGCGTCGAGGGCGTTGTTCATGGGCACGTTGATCACCATGGTGACCAGGAACGAGCCGACGAAGCTCACCCCGGCGGCGGCGAAGAACCAGATGGCGGCCGGGGCGTCCGCGAGGAACCCGGTCACCAGCGCCGCGATCGGTGAGCCCAGGAACGCGAGGTAGAGCCACGGGTTGAGGATCTTCCGGTTGATGCTCCGCATCGCCGCCTCCGCCTGGTCGGGGTCGACGGCGTTCAGGCCCGGCATGACCGACATGGAGAAGGTGTAGAAGAGGCCCGTGAGGGCGCCGTGCAGCAGGAGTGTGACGAGAGCCATTACCAACATGGTTCATATGGTGACGGCTGACCGATGAGACGGTCCATGCCCGTTCCGCTCAATCCCATACGTGAAAGTCCACGATCTCAGAGGTAGCCGTGGGCGACGATGTGGGCGGCGCGATGGGCGTAGGGGGCGGGGTCGTCGGGGGCGGTGGTGGCCAGGCCGTCGACGTACCGGTTGAACATGCAGAACGCGGCGGCGATCAGCACCGTGTCGTGGATCTCGGTGTCGGTGGCGCCGGCCTCCCTGGCCGCCGCGACGTCCTCGGGGGTGACGGCGCTCCCGCCGTGCCGTACGGCCGCCGCGACGCGCAGCAGGGCGCGCAACTTGCCGGAAATGGGGGCGGTGTCTGGGGCCGCGCACGCGTGGGCGACGACCTCCTCGCCCCCGTCGAGCTGGGCCGCGGCGAAGGCCCCGTGGGACCTGGCGCAGAACCCGCACTCGTTGAGCGTGGAGACGTAGGAGGCGATGAGCTCGCGCTCGCCACGCGACAGCGTGTTGTCACCGCGCAGCAGCACCTCGGCCAGCTCGCTCAGCACCTTGCCCGTCTCGGGACGGTAGCGCATCAGCCCGACGATCCCGGGGGCGTCGTTGCCCAGGTCGATATGTGGCATCCGGTCCTCCAGATGGGACATTACCGAATCGGTAAGGTCTGCGAAGCATGGAGCTCTACATCTACTGGTTCGGCGATGCCCACGCCAGCAGGTACGACGTCGAGAGGCTCATGGGCCAGGTCGCCCGGGCGGTCTCGGCCGACCTCCCCGCGTACGCCTGCTACCAGCACGCCGACGACGAGGAGCAGCACCTGCTCCGCGAGCTTCTCCCGGAGCACCCCCGAGCGCCCGAGCACCTGCGTGCGGCGGGTGAGGGCATCCGCAGCGGGCTCAACAGCGCGCTGGAGGCGGCCGCGCCGGGGGGCCGGCTGCCGTTCCGGTGCGCGGCGTCCATGGTGGACGGCGCCACGGTGATCTCCCAGCTGGTCGGCGCCACCGCGTGGGAAGCGCACTACAACGGCGTTCCCGTGTTGCGCGTGCCCGTGTAGCGGCGCCGGCCGCGCCGCGCCGAGCTGGCGGACGGCGTCAAGATGTCACCAGGTGACCCATACGTCCTGGAGCCCGCCGGATAGCCCGCCGGTGCGCAGCCGGAGGTCGTCGGCGGAGTCACGTAGCCGCAGGTTCGGCAGCCGCTGCGCCAGGGTGGTCAGGACGACCTGGAGTTCGAGCCGGGCCAGCGGCTGCCCGAGGCAGTAGTGCGGGCCGGCGCCGAAGGTGAGGTGCTGGCCGCTGTTCTGCCGCCGGGGGTCGAACCGGTCGGGGTCGGGGAACTTGTCCGGGTCGCGGTTGGCGGCCGGGATGTTCGGGATCAGCGTGCTGCCGGCGGGCACCGTGGTCCGGCCGAGCTCCACGTCCTCGGTGATGAACCTGGGCACCCCGCCGATCACCGACAGCGTGCTGTCCAGGCGCAGCACCTCCTCGACGGTGCCCGGGACGAGGCCGGGGTCCTCGATGACGGCTTCGTACCGGCGGCGCTCCGCGAGCAGCATGGCCGCCATGATGGCGATCATGTTCGAGGTGGTCTCGTGGCCGGCCAGCAGCAGCCCGCGTACGGTGGCGATGAGTTCGGCCCCGCTGAGCCGGCCGTCCTCGGCGTCGGTGATCTGGGTCAGCTCGCTGAGCAGGTCGTCACCCGGGTCCGCCCGGTTGCGGTCGACCAGGTCCGACACGTACGCGTTGAACTCCCGGTAGGCCTGGTCCACCTCCTCCTGCGTGTGCCGCGTGAGCGTCAGCATGACGCGGGACCAGTGGGCGAACTTGTCCTGGTCCTCGCTCGGCGCTCCCACCAGCGCGCAGATGACCCGTACCGGCAGCGGCAGGGCGAGACCGGCCGACAGGTTCCCCGGGGAGCCCTTGGCCAGCATGGCGTCCAGCAGGTCGTCGGTCATCGCCTGGACCCTGGGCCGCCAGAGCTCCATCCTCCGCATGGTGAACCAGCGGCCGAGCAGGCGCCGCCAGCGCAGGTGGCCCTGCCCCTCGCTGATGTCCATGGTGTTCACCCGGCGCCGGTTGAACAGGCCGCCGTCCTCGGTGGTGGACAGCCGGGCGGCGCCCTCCCTGGCCAGGTTGCGGCTGAAGCGCGGGTCCGCCATCACCGCGCGGGCGTCGTCGTACCTGGTCACCAGCGTGGCGACGTCGCCGCTGGGCAGCCGTACGTGCGCCACCGGGCACTTCTCGCGCAGCTCGGCGAGCTGCGGCGGCGGCTCCAGGGCCGTGGGGCGGTCGAACGGGAATTCGGGGATCGCGTCGGCAGTCACCTTGTCCTCCAACTCGGGAGCCCGTCGTCCTTCCGAATATAAGTCGATCGCCTCAGGACGCCCACGAAGGCCGGCGCGACGTGTCGGGCCACCGTGCCGGCGCTTTGTGGCGCTGATCACCTCTGATGTGTGGATTCCTGCACAGTTGATCGCTTGTGGTCTCCGTACTGTCTGTCTTGCCGGAAACACCCCGGCAGCACTGACAGGGAGGAACCCGAAATGCGTAAGACTCTTGCGATCGCCGCTCTGGCCGGTTCGATGGCTGTGACCGGTCTGGCGCTCAGCCCGGCCGCCGCGCAGGCGAGCACCACGACCCAGTCGGCCACGACGCAGTCGACGGTCACCACTTGGGGGAAGTTCTTCTCCAGTGACGGCAAGGCCTACACGTTCGGCAGGACGTGGAAGTCGGGTGGCAAGGTGTTCACGAAGTGGTACGGCGTGGACAAGGTCGGCGGGAAGAAGGGCTGGGTGTGGTTCGAGGTCTACCAGAACGGCGCCTGGCACAAGTTCAACAAGTCGTGGGACGGCAAGGTCGTGGGTTCGTGGAGTGGCCGGGGGATCGGGAAGGTGTACACCTTCACCTGCTGGGCCGGCAAGTTCGACAACTGCGGCAAGAAGTACCGCATCTACTGAACCTTGAAGGAGAACTGCTGCGGCGTTGCCCGTCGGCTCGCCTGATCGCCGGGGTGGCCGGACCAAGCTTGCCATGACAAGGTTCCGGCCCCGGGCAAAGACAAGCAGGTTCTCATGGTTGGACGATTCCTCGCCGCCCTCGCCCCGATCATCGTCTTCGCGCACCCGGCTCCCGCGTACGCCGTGACGCTGGAGCAGAAGCTCACCGCGCTCTCCGCGCTCACCAGTCCCACCAGCGCCGGCGCCGCCGCCTGGTACGACGCCTGGCTGGACCGGGCGTCCTGGACCGCCTACGCCTTCGACTGGTCCACCGACCTGTGCTCCGGCAGCCCCGACCAGCCGCTCGGCTTCGACTTCCGGATGCCCTGCCGGCGGCACGACTTCGGTTACCGCAACTACCGGGCCGTGAGCCGGTTCGCGGCAAACAAGGAGCACGTCGACAGCGCCTTCCTCTTCGACATGCGGCAGGTGTGCGCCGGGTACGAGGGGGTCCGCGAGGACGCCTGCGACCGGCTCGCCCGCTCGTACCACCAGGCCGTTCAGCGGCTGGGCGCGCTCGTGGTCGGCGAGGGGATCCACTGACCGTCACAGCCGGTGTGCGATCACCTGATCGCGGCTGTCCTGAGACCCCGGTGCCGTCGTGCCCGCCGGACCGGATCGGGCTCTCACCCGTCCGTTCCGGTCAGCCGCAGTTGGTCCGGCGCTTGCCGCCCTCGACCCCCGAGATGCGCCCCATCCAGTCCACGCACCTGCCCGCCGCGGACAGCCGGATCGGCCCGGCGTAGGAGGTGTAGTGGCGCCCCTGGTAGGCCGGCCAGTGCTGGCCGACCGGGTGCACGCCCAGGCCCGCCTCGATCAGCACGCGCGTGCCGGCGCGGTGGCGCTTGGCGATCACGCAGTTGTTGCCCGAGGCGGAGCTGTAGGTCAGGAACACGGTGCCGAGCCGGCCGATGGGGGCGGAGTTGACGACGCGGTAGCCGGGCCCGCACTCGCCCGCGTACGTGGCCGCGGCGGCCGGTGGGGCGGTGATGACGGTGCCGGTCACGGCGGTGAGGGCACAGGCGGCCACGGCCGCCGCTCGCTTGGAGCTGTTACGTAGAGTCACTGTTCGGTTATAACGCGTGTTCGCGGGGATGTCATCGAGCCGGCTCCTGGGCGGCCAGAAAAAGATCATGTAATGTGAGCCCGGCATACCCCCCAACGGCCTGGAGCCCGCCGTGCCGCACATGTCCCGCCGCCAGGTTCTCTCCCTGCTCCCCGCCGCCGGCCTGCTCGCCGTTGCCACCCCCGCGCGTGCCGCGGCGGCGGTCGACCACGCGCGGCTGCTCGCCAACACCGTGGCGATCTTCGCGGGGACCCCCGAGGTCAACGCCCGCCCCGAGGTCGCGGGCAAGCTCGCGGCCATTCTCGGCACCGCCAGGCAACGGCTGACGGCCATGGACCAGGCGGGCGCCGGCGAGCTGTTCGCCGGCCTGAAGCTGGGCACCGACGACGCCAACCTCCGGCTGGCCTACCAGTACCTGTACGAGATCGCGCTCGCGACCCGCGCCCCCGGCAGCGCGCTCGCCGACGACACCGCCGTCCAGCAGCGGGTCGCCGGCGGCCTGCGGTGGCTGCACGAGCGCTACTTCGGCGACCAGGCCGCGGGCTACTACGGCAACTGGCACAACTGGGAGATCGGCATCCCCACCCACGTGAGCAGGACGCTGGTCCTGCTGCCGGAGCAGTTACGAGGGGACCTGACGGGGACGTACATCACCTCGATGGACGCCTACCTGCGCAACGGCGAGAACGGCGACGTCGACCTCGACTCCCGCTTCCACACCGGGGCGAACCTGGCCGACATCACCGCCAACCGCATCCTTCAGGGCGCGCTCACCGGCGACGACGCCCGCGTCACCAAGGCCATCTCCGACCAGGCCACCGTCTTCGCCACGATCGACCCCTACAACCTCCAGCACGGCGTCACCGACGGCTACTACCGCGACGGCTCCTTCATCCAGCACCACTCGGTCGCCTACACCGGCTCGTACGGCCGCATCCTGCTGACCCGGGTCGTGCAGACGCTCAAGACCCTCGAAGGCGTGACCGGCGGCCCGGAAGAGCTTCCCGGCGCGGTGTACCGGTGGATCTCCGACGGCTTCGCCCCGCTGATCTTCGAGGGCTGGATGATGGAGATCGTCAAGGGGCGCGCGGTCTCGCGCACCAACACCGGCTACTCCGACGTCAGCGTGGTCGTGGAGGCCGTCGCCGACCTGGCCGACCACGTCGGGAGCGCCGAGGCGCTCGCGCTGAGGAAATACCTCAAGTTCCTGCCGGCCACCGACCCGGCCGCCTTCGTCTCCCCGGTCAGCATCGCCCGCTACGCCGCCATCCGCGCCGACTCCGCCATCCCGGCCGCCGACCTGAACCCGCCCGAGCGGTGCGTGGCGTTCAACGCCATGGACAGGACCGTCCACCGGCGCCCCGGCTACGCCTTCGCCCTGGCGCGGAGCTCGGAGCGGATCAGCAAGTACGAGTACATGAACGGCGAGAACCTCATGCCCTGGTTCCAGGGCGACGGCGCCTACTACCTCTACCTGGCGGGCGAGGACCAGCGCGAGGTCTTCGGCGTCGACTACTACACGACCGTCTCGCCGTACCGGCTGGCCGGGGCCACCGCGCCGGTGGAGGAGCGGCGGACGGTGCCCGAGCTGTACGGCCGGTTCTGGTACGAGAACCCCGGGCACCCGCTCAACTTCACCTCCTCCTCGGAGTCCCAGAACACCTACGTGTACTTCCCGCGCGCAGGCAACGCCTTCTCCGGCGGCGCGACGCTCGGCGCGTACGGCGCGGCCGGCCTGGTCCAGTCCGACGACGCCGCCTACACCGCCAAGCAGGCGGGGCTGCTGCCCGACGACTTCGTCGCCTACCGCAACGCCCGCGCGACCAAGTCCTGGTTCATGCTCGACGACGAGATCGTGGTGCTGGCCGCGGGCGTCTCCGGCCAGGACGGGCGGGCCGCGGTGACCACCGTGGACAGCCGCATCGCCGCCCCCGGCGACGCGGTCGCGGTCACCGGCGAGGGCTGGGACGGCGCGGCCTGGCAGGCGGGGGGCAGCACGCCACCGCGCTGGCTGCGCTACGCCAACGGCACCCGCCGCACGTCCGTCGGCTACGCCTTCCTCACCAGCCAGCCGGTCACGGCCGGGCTGGAGACCGTCACCCGCAGCCGCCGGGTCGTGCGCACGTCCAACCCCGACACCATGGTGACCAAGAACGTCTTCACCGCCTCCGTCACCCACCCCGCCGGCGGCGACTTGACCGCCCTCGCCTACGCCCTCGTCCCGAACGCGACCGAGGCCGCCCTGCGCGGCTACGCGAAGGGCCCGCTGTCCGTCCTGGCCAACAGCCGTCACGTGCAGGCGATCAAGCACAAGGCCCTCGGCATCGTCGCCGCCAACGTCTTCTCCGACGGCCCCCGCCACGTCGAACGCCTGCTCATCGACGGCCCCGCCTCGGTCATCGTCCGGTCCGGCGCGCGCACGGTCGTCGCCCTGTCGGACCCCACGATGAAGCGCGACCGCGTCTCCGTCGTCCTGCACGGCGCGTCCCTCAGGCTCGACACGGCCGACGAGGGCGTGACGGTACGCCGCGTGCCCGGCGGCACCCTGATCCAGGCGACCACCCGGCACGCGCACGGCCGCACCTTCACGGCGACCCTGCGCTGACCGCGCCGGCCAGTACGATGATGGCCGTGGTACCGACCCAGGGGTAAGGCGTTGCGCTGATGGCCGTGAGCATGCACGACGTGGCCCGCGCCGCCGGTGTCTCCCAGCGCACGGTCTCCAACGTCGTCAACGACTACGCGTACGTCCGGCCCGAGACACGCCGGCGGGTGCTCGACGCCATGGCGGAGCTCGGCTACGTGCCCAACGCCGCCGCCCGCCGGCTCCGGTCCGCCCGCACCGGGCTCATCGCGCTCGTCGTCCCCGACTTCAGGGCGCGCATCTTCGCCGACCTCGCCGGTCAGGTCGTGCGCGAGGCCGAGGCGCTCGGCTACACGGTGCTGATCGAGCTGACCGAGTCGGATCGCGAGCGCGAGCTGAAGGTGCTGACGGGCGGGCGGGACCAGCTCACCGACGGCGCGATCATGATGGCCATGTCGCTGCGGCCGGACGACGGGCAGCGCCGCCGCGCGGACTATCCGATCGTGCTGATCGGCGACGAGGTGCTGGAGGGCGAGGTCCCGCACGTCGGCATCCCGAACCGGGAGGCGTCGCTGGCGGTGGTGCGCCATCTGGCGGGCGCGGGCAGGCGGCGGTTGATGTTGCTCGGCCACCATCCCGGCGGAGGGCTGACGGCACGGTTGCGGCTGCGGGGATTTCTGGAGGGGCTGGCGGAGGCGGGGCTGACGGCGTACGACGAGTTGCTGGTCGGGGCGGACTGGACCCGGGCGGACGGCCGGCGGGCGATCGAGGAGCACCTGGACGCCGGGCGGCGGCTGCCGGACGCCATCTACGCGATGAACGACTCCCTCGCCCTCGGCGCGCTCCGGGCGCTGCGCTCCCGGGGGGTCCGGGTGCCGGAGGAGGTCGCGCTGGTGGGCTTCGACGACGTCGAGGAGGCCCGCTACGCGACGCCGTCGCTGACCTCCGTCTCGCCGGACGTCGAGGCGCTGGCCGGCAATGCCGTCGCGATGCTGGACGAGCAGATCGGTGGCAGGTCCGGCGGGCGCGGGTCGCACGTCGTGGTGGACTTCCGGCTGGAGGTGCGCGAGTCCAGCCGGTGAGGCCGTGTCGCAGGGGGCCGTGGCAGGGTATTTTGCTACGTAGCAATTACCCTGCCCCCCGAAGGTTGTGAGATGCCGAGCGCCGCTCCCCACGACGTGCCCCGTCCGGAATATCCCCGCCCGCAGATGGTCCGCGAGGACTGGCTCAACCTCAACGGCCCCTGGCAGTTCGAGATCGACGCCGCCGACTCCGGCCTGGAGCGCGGCCTGCGCGAACGCGAGCTCTCCGGCACGATCACCGTGCCCTTCGCGCCCGAGTCGGAGCTGTCCGGCGTCGGGCACACCGACTTCATGGCGGCGGTGTGGTACCGCCGCACCGTGACGATCCCGGCCGCGTGGGCCGGCCGCCGTACGCTGCTGCACTTCGGCGCCGTCGACCACGACGCCACGGTGTGGGTGAACGGCGTGGAGGTGGCCCGCCACCGCGGCGGCTTCTCGCCGTTCACGGCCGACCTGTCGGCGGTGGCCCGCCCCGGCGAGGACGCCACGATCGTGGTACGCGCCCGCGACCCCCGGCACGGTCCCCAGGCCCGCGGCAAGCAGTCCACCCGGTACGGCAACTTCGAGTGCCTCTACACCCGTACGACGGGCATCTGGCAGACGGTCTGGCTGGAGCCCGTCCCGGACGTGCACCTGCGCCGCCCCCGCATCACCCCCGACGTGGCGACCTCGTCCTTCACCGTCGTCGTGCCGCTGTCCGGCAACCGCCCCGGCAGCTCGATCCGCGTGACGGCCTCCGACGGGGACGGCGCCGCCGCCACCGCGACCGCCCGCGCCAACGTGGACCTCGCACCTTCCGTGCGCCTGGAGCTCCCGGCGGACCGGGTGCGCCTGTGGGAGCCGGGTGACGGCTTCCTCTACGACCTCAGGGTCGAGCTGCTCGACGACGGTGGCGCCGTCACGGACGCCGTGGACGGTTACGCCGGGCTGCGCTCGATCGCGATCGACGGCAAGCGCGTGCTGATCAACGGCCGCCCGGTCTTCCAGCGGCTCGTGCTGGACCAGGGCTACTACCCGGACGGCCTCATGACCGCGCCCACCGACGCCGCGCTGCGGCGGGACATCGAGCTGTCGGTGGCCGCCGGCTTCAACGGCGCGCGGCTGCACCAGAAGGTGTTCGAGGAGCGTTTCCTGTACCACGCCGACCGGCTCGGCTACCTGGTGTGGGGCGAGTTCGGCGACTGGGGCGCGGCCACCGGGCACGAGCGGCAGGAGCCGGCCGCCTCCTTCGTCACGCAGTGGCTGGAGGTGCTGGAACGGGACGTCTCACACCCGTCGATCATCGGCTGGTGCCCGCTCAACGAGACCTCCCAGGCCATCGACGACCACGTCACCCAGCTCGACGACGTCACCCGCGGCATGTTCCTGGCCACCAAGCTCGCCGACCCCACCCGCCCGGTCATCGACGCCTCCGGCTACAGCCACCGGGTGCCGGAGACCGACGTCTACGACTCGCACAACTACGAGCAGGAGCCCGTCGCGTTCGCCGGGCAGCTGAGCGGCCTGGGCGAGGACGAGCCCTTCGTCAACCGGGCTTCGGGCGGCCGGCCCATGTCCGTGCCCTACCGCGGCCAGCCGTACTTTGTCAGCGAGTACGGCGGCATCTGGTGGAACCCGGAGCTGGCCGGGACCGAGCAGGACGCGCTCCGCGAGAGCTCCTGGGGTTACGGGCAGCGGGTGCGGAGCGAGGAGGAGTTCCATGCCCGATTCGCCGGACTGACCGGGGCGCTGCTGGACGACCCGGGCATGTTCGGCTACTGCTACACGCAGCTGACCGACGTGTTCCAGGAGGAGAACGGCATCTACCGCTTCGACCGTACGACGAAGCTCGACGTGGACCGGGTCCGCGCGGTCCAGTCCCGCCCGGCCGCCGCCGAACGCTGAGACCCGGGTACCGCCGGCTGTACTCGCATCACCGGCTTGACAGGTGACGGGCGGGCCTGCCAACATCGTCACCAGTTGAACAGGTGACGCTCGCGAGCATGCCCGTCCGGGGCCGGCGATCGTCCTGCGGGAAAGGAAATGTCATGGCTGTGAGCTACACCGGGGTCGTCACCGTGACCGGAGAGGGCCGTAACGGGGGCCGCGTCCGGGCCGACGACGGTCTCCTCGACACCACCCTCGCCATCCCCGAGGAGCTGGGCGGCGCCGGTGGAGCCACCAACCCCGAGCAGCTGTTCGCCGCCGGGTGGGGCGCCTGCTTCCTCGGCGCGGTCAGGAGGGCGGCGGCGCAGCGCAAGGTGACGCTGAAGAGCACGAGCATCAGGGCCGAGGTGACCCTGCGGCACGGCGACGACGGCGGGTTCGGCCTCGGCGCCGTGCTCAACCTCGAACTGGGCGGGGTCGACCAGCGGACGGCCGAGGAGCTCGGGGACGCCGCCCACCAGATCTGCCCCTACTCCAAGGCCACGCGCGGCAACATCCCGGTGACCATCCGGGCGACCGCCGTCGCCTGATGTCCCTTTCGCCGCCGCAGGGCTCAGCCCGCCGTCCAGGGGCGGAGCTTCTCGGGGTTCCGGACCGCCCAGATGTGCTTGATCCGATCGCCCGCCACCTCGAACGCGAACACCGCCACCGTGACGCCGTCCTGCTGGGCCACCAGCCCCGGCTGACCGTTGACCGTACGCTCCAGGATCGCCAGGTCGGGCGCCACGCGGGCGATGTCGGCGAAGGCCTGCGCGACCAGGTCGCCGCCGTGGACCGGGAGGAGCCGGGCACTGACGAGCCCGCCCCCGTCGGCGGTCGCCGTGACGCCGGGGTCGAGGAGACCGATGAGGGCGTCGATGTCCTTGGCCTCCCAGGCCAGCTTGAAGTCCCTGACGATGCCGGCCTGCTGGGCGCTCGGCGTCGCGGGGGTCTCGGCCTCGCGGACGCGGCGGCGGGCCGAGGAGGCCAGCTGGCGGCACGCCCCCGGCGTACGGCCGACGATCTCGGCCACCTCGGGGAAGGAGTAGCGGAAGACGTCGTGCAGGATGAACGCGACCCGCTCGGCCGGGGTCATGGATTCGAGCACGACGAGGAAGGCCATGTTGACGGACTCGTCGAGGGTGACCCGGTCGGCGGGATCTCCCTCGGGCTTCATCCACTCCGTACGGTCGGGCACCGGCTCCGGGATCCACTCACCCACATAGCTCTCCCGCCTGGCCCGGGCCGAGCCGAGCAGGTCGAGGCAGATGCGGCCGGCGACCTTCCGCAGCCAGGCGCCCGGAGCCTCGATGGCCTCCTGCTCCCGGTCGGACATGGCGTACCAGCGGGCGTACGTCTCCTGCACGACATCCTCGGCCTCGGCCAGGGAACCGAGCAGCCGGTACGCGAGATTGATCAGCTGCCGCCGCTCACTCATGATCGCGCTCAGACTCGGATCGTCCCGGTCGTACCCTGGCCCGGATCGGCTGGTCATGGTGTCGACGACTCCCTCGGTCACATCTCTCCTCACCAGTTGGACGAGACAGCCTGCCGAACTGTGAGGTGCCTTCCCCCTTCCGCGGGGTCGCGTCGTCGTACCGGTGAGATCTGGCACCATCCAACACCAGCCAAGGAGCGAGCCGATGAGCACCCTTCAGACCGTCGCCGACCGCGTCGAGATCGCGGCGCATTTCGTGCAGACACCGTGAGTAGGTAGTGCGGCGTGGTGGGTTCCCAGTCGGCTACAAGCCATGGACAAGAGCGGTGCTTCAGCATTTGCCGACGTGAACGGATTTTTCGGGAATTTCAGGAATTTCAGTAAAGGGTGGACGAAGGTGGCCGCGGTTGTGGCGGCGGTCGTCATGGCAGTCGCGTTACCCGCCGCGCCCGCGGTGGCCGATGGCGCGCCCGACGAGCGGCCCGACGTGCCGGTGGGCACGTGGCTGGCGGCTCGCACCCAGCCCGCGGTGCAGCTGACCAGCTTCACCTACACCGGTACGGTCGCCGTCCCCACCAGCACGATCAACCAGAACGCCTTCAACCAGCTCACCGAGCAGGCCGTCCTCGCCGTGCAGGCGGGCAAGATCTCGTCGGACGAGCGCAGCATCGCCAAGTGGCTGTTCCAGCAGATCGCCGCCGACGTCGACACCTACCTCGCCGAGACCACCCCGGAACGTACGGTGGACGCCGAGGTCGGCGGCCTGTGCACCGGCTGGTGGGTCACCCCCGACGGCTACATGGTCACCGGAGCCCACTGCGTCCAGGTCGGCGAGACCGAGCTCAGCCGGTTGTTCGCGCAGCAGGCGCTGGCCAAGTTCAACGAGCAGGACGCCAAGGAGATCATCTCGGGCCTGCAGAACATCGCGGCCGACGAGGAGATGGTCAAGCTCGCCCAGCAGATCTACGTCACGTTCAACACCAACCACATGAAGATCCGCGGCCTGAAGCAGAGCCTGTCGGTGCTGCAGAGCCTGCCCGGCGGTGGCGTGGACAAGACCGCGAAGGCGGTGCCGGCGGAGCTGGTGTCGGTGGGCGAGAGCTACCCCGGCAAGGACTTCGCGCTGCTCAAGGTCAACGGCCAGCAGAACCTGCCGACCGTCCCGCTCGGTGACGACGCCGACGTGCGCACCGGCGACTCGCTGTACATCAGCGGGTTCCCGGGCCTGGTCACGAACACCCCGTTCTTCAGCCTGGAGTCCAAGCTGGAGCCGGCGCTGACCGAGGGGCCGTACAACGCCAAGCGCACCACCCAGACCGGCGTGCCGTACATCCAGACGCAGGCGCCGTCCTACCAGGGCAACTCCGGCGGGCCGGTGTTCAGCAAGGACGGCAAGGTCATCGGCATGCTGATCGCCGGCACGGTGAGCGAGGGCGGCGAGGCCTCGGAGAGCGAGAGCTTCGTGCTGCCGGTGAGCATCATCAAGGAGAAGCTCGGCGAGAAGAACGTCAAGCCCGCCCAGGCCGTCACGACGGTCCGGTACAACGAGGCGCTCGACGACTACTTCCGCAACTACTTCGAGGACGCCCTGCCGAAGTTCCGCGAGGTGCAGGCGCTCTTCCCGAACCACCCGTACGTGGCCAAGTACATCAGCGACACGCAGGCGGCGATCTCGGCGGGCAAGGACGAGTCGCCCAGGCCGCTGCTGATGTGGGTGCTGATCGGGGCCGGGGTGCTGGTCGCGATCGTGCTCGCCCTGGTCGTGGTGAAGCTCCTCGGCAAGCGCCGCCGCCGATCCTCTCCTCCAATGGGTTACGCCCCGTACGGTGCGGTGCCGCCGCCCTCGTGGCCGCGGCACCAGCTGCCGGCCGGACATGACAGTCAAGCGTCGCCGCCGGTCCCGCCGGCCCACGGCGGCACGTACGCCCACAACGGTCAGGGAGGTTACGGGGCCGGGCCCTATGCCGGTGGTGGTGGGCAGTACGGCAACCCTGCGCAGGGGCACGCCGGTCAGCCGTACCTGGACGACCGGACGCGCGACGCCCGCCACGGCCAGTTCGCGCCTCCTCGGGACGGTCACTCCTCCTGAGAACGGCTTCCTCCGGCAGCAGGCGGGGAGGAGCATGAGCCGTTCACGATGTTCCCCCGCAGGCGACCGTCCCCCCGAGGGGCGGCAGCCGGAGGTTCGTGGACCGGCGGCACGTGATCGTGGACGTGCCGCCGGTTCACCCACGTCCGTCCAACGATTCCCCGGAAGGGGCCCCGTTCGTATCCCCGCTGTATCGCGGATGAAGCCTGCCTGGATAGGCCCGGCGCATCGTGATGGTATGTCCGGCGAAACCCTGACCGAAGGCTGCGAGCACGGCCGTCACCGGCACCCGACCCATCGCGGGATCCCGTGACCCGATGGACGTCAGGCGACTCGGCCACGCCGGTCCGGCCTCCTCCGCCATCGGCCTGGGCGGGACGGCCTTCAGCGGCGCGTACGGCACCGTCGATGTCGGCGCGGGTGTCCGGGTCATCCGCCACGCGCTGGATCTGGGCATCACCCTGCTCGACACGACCTGCCGCACCCGGTCCGAGGAGGTGGAGCAGCTGGCCGGCCGGGCGATCGGGGGCCGCCGCCGGGAGGTGGTGCTGGCGGCGCTGGCCCGCCCGGGCAACCGGAGCCTGGCCCGGGCCTGCGACGCCACCCTGCGCCGGATGGCCGTCGACCACCTCGACCTGTTCTACCTCGACTGCCCGGCCTGGCGGCGGCCCATCGAGGACGGCGTGGGCGAGCTGGCCGAGCTCGTCACGGCGGGGAAGATCCGGCACATCGGGCTGGCCGAACCGCTGGCCGGGCAGATCCACCAGGCCGCCGCCGAGCACGCGATCTCGGCGATCACCTGTGAATACTCCCTGTGGGAGCGCCGCGCCGAGCTGGACCGGCTGCCCGCGGCCCGGGCGCACCGGATCGGGGTGGTGGCCTGCCGCCCGCTCGGCCGCGGCTTCCTGTCGGGAGCGGCCAGGTTCGGGGCGCACCTGGCGCATGATGACGCGCGGCGGGCGGACTTCCGCATCGCCAGGCACGCGCTGGGGGAGAGCATGCGGGCGGTGCGGTCGGCCGAGGAGATCGCCGCGCAGCTGCACCTCAGCCTGGCCAGGCTGGCCCTGGTGTGGCTGCTGGCGCAGGGCGGTGACATCGTGCCGGTCCCGAGCACGCGCAACCAGGTGCACCTGGAGATGAACGCCAGCGCGGCGGGCATCCAGCCCGACCACGCCCTGCTCGCGCGGCTCGGCACGCTGTTCCCGCCGCTCCAGGGCCCGATACCTGAGGGCCCGCCGCTCCAGGGCCCGACCTCTCAGGGCCCGCCGCTCCGGGGCCCGATCCCTCAGGACCCTCCGTGTCCGGGGTTGTGATGGGTGGACGGCGGTTTGATGAGGGACGCCGCGACGGCCTTGTTCACCGCGTCCACCCGCGAGACCGCCCCCAGCTTGACGAAGATGTTGCGCAGGTGCCGCTTCACGGTCGCCTCCGTCAGGTCCAGCCGGCTGGCGACCTGGCCGTTGCTCAGCGCCTCGGACACCAGCTCCAGCACCTGCAGCTCCCGCGCGGACAGCGGGTTGACGTCGCTCGGCTGCGCCTGGCACAGGCTCTCCCTGGAGACGGCCAGCACGACCCGGTCGTGGTCGGTGCGGGCGGCGTGCACGGCGGCCAGCAGCTCGGCCCGGCGCACGCTCTTGAGCAGGTAGCCCCGGATGTTCTGGGCGAGCAGGCTCCGCACCAGGTACGGCCCGTCGTACATGCTCAGGATGATCACCTCGGTGTCGGGTGAGGCGGCCTGGATGCGGCTCACCGTCGTGGTCACCTCGTCGCCGGGGATCTCCACGTCGAGCAGCACGACGTGCGGTTTCCGCTCGGCGGTGACCGAGACGGCGCCCTCGCTGTCGCCGGCCTGGCCGACCACGACGATCTCGTCGTCGCTCTCCAGCAGCTCCTTCAGGCCCTCACGGAACAGGGCATGGTCGTCCACGATGAGGACGGTGGTGCGGTCATCCATCTCGATGCTCCGATAACGGTACGACGAGTTCCATGTAGGTGCCGCGGTTCACCACCGGTGTCAGCATCAACCGGCCGCCTATCAGCTCGGCGCGCTCCCGCATCGACGTCAGCCCCATGCCGGACGACCGGCGCGCCCGGGCCAGGTCGAAGCCGCCGCCGTCGTCCTCGACCATGGCGTGGAGCTGGCTGGGCGCGATGTTCACGCTGATGAGCACCATGCTCGGCGTGCCGTGCGCGAGCGCGTTGCGCACGGCCTCCCTGATGATGAGGAACGTCTCCGCCAGCACCTGCCTGGAGGCCCACGCCTCGTCGCCGTTGACGCGTAAGCGCATGATCACGCCGTCGGGCGCGATGGTCTCCAGGAGCGTGGTCAGCTCCTTCTCGAGGTTGTGCACCTGCTCGTCCATGCGCAGGTCGGAGACGATCGAGCGGGTGCTGAGCATGGCGTTCTGGACGGCCTCGTGCGCCAGCGTCACGCGGTCCATGGCGTTGGCCGGGTTCGTCCGGTAGACCTCGGCCAGCTCCAGTTGGTGGTGGGCGACTCCCAGCCCGGAGCCCACCCGGTCGTGCAGTTCGCGCGCGATCCTCCGGCGCTCGTCCACGTGCGCGGCGTTGATGTCGTGGAGGAGCTGGGAGGAGTAGGCGAGCGAGGCCTCGTGGACCCGCATGATGACACTCTCCGTCACGGCGCGCATGACGAGCACGAGCAGTTCCCGGCCGCACGCGTGCTCCGAGAGGTAGTCCGCGGCGGCGTTCATGGTGACGTCCGCGAGGCAGGTCGCGGCCTGCAGCGACGCCCTGGGGTGCAGCCGGCTCTCCGCCCGGGTCTTGCCGATGTCCCAGGCGAGGAGCTTGTAGCCCTCGTCGATGGTGGGGTGGCCCAGCCGCAGGCTCCTCATGACGTCGGTGATGGTCAGGTCGGCATGGGCGAGCAACTGCGGCCGGGTCTCGGGATCGCCGATCAGCGGACTGCTCATGCTCTCCAGCCCGGCCACGTAGGCCGCCAGGAGCGCAGACCGCTCAGCGTCGAGGAAGTCGGCCAGCGCCTCCCGCAATGGCTTGCCGCTTTCGCGCACGTGCGCCATCACTGGGCCCTTCCCGGAAGGTGGGCGCCCGAACGTAGGACATCTTTTATCAAGCCCATAAGACCGACAACAGCACAGCAACATGGGCGATGTACTGCGTCGCCATGAACACTCGGTAGGGGGCCCGGCTGCCGACCCCGACCTTGACGGCCAGCCCGGCCAGCAGCACGGCGCCGGCGGACAGGCAGATCGCCATCCCCGCCAGCAGCGGCTCGGCCACGCTCACCAGGCCGGCCGCGATGGCCAGCGAGGCGGGCGCCGCGATGAGCAGGATCCGCGTACGAGCGAGGCCGTACGCGGTCAGGAAGCTGCGCCGCCCCGCCGCCGCGTCACCGAGGGCGTCGGGCAGGTCCTTGGCCGGGGCGCCGACCAGCCCCATCCAGGCCGCCATGATCAGCGCCATCTGCGGCAGCGGGGTGCCGGTGACCTCGGTGAGCCGGCCGCCGGCGGCGACGAAGCCGGCCGCGTACGTCAGCAGCGCCGCGCTGACCGCCACGGCGACGCTGGTGCTCGGGCGGGACTTGAGCAGCAGCGGCGGGGCCGAATAGGCGTGGCCGAGCACGAGCAGCGCCGCGACGAGGACCGCGAACAACGGGCCGGCCAGGACGCCGAGGCAGAGCGCGAGCACCGCGGCCCCGCCCGCGACCCTGGCCGCCGTGCCGGGGCGGAGCAGCCCGCCGGCGATGGGCCGCGAGGAGCCATTGGCCCGGTCCTCGACCACGTCGGTCACCCCGTTGAAGAGGTAGACGAAGAACACCGCGAGTGTCCACGAGCAGATCCCGAGCAGCGCACCGGAGGGCCACGACCCCGCCGCTCCCAGCGCGGCGCCGGCGCCGAACCGCAACGCGAAGACCACGAGCACGGACGGCCGGGACTCACGCAGACACAGGACGGGCACGCGCCACGGCGCCACTGATCGGTCGGCTCTCATAGCCGTATGATGCGTCGCCAAACGAATCTGACAAGGGGTACAACTCGGTGTTACCACTTTAGGAGTCGTGCGCGATTATTTCGAGTCAGCCGGATGGCGCTTGCGGGGGAGTCGGCTTGTTTAAGCACGTCAGCCAGGTGAAGCTGCAAGGGAGTCGACCCGACCTGACTTACTCCCACTAGAGAGAGATTTTCGGTGATGCCCTCCTCTTCGGCGAGCCGGTTTTATGACTGGAATTTGGCCGCAGGCACCGGTGAACGGCGAGTCGAGCTCAACGACGAAACCTTACGCGACGGCCTGCAGAGCCCTTCCGCGCGCCAGCCCACATTGGCCGAGCGCATGCGCCTGCTCCGGCTCATGGACCGGCTCGGGATAGAGGCGGCGAGCATCGGCATGCCGGCCTCCGGGGCGGCCGCCAAGCGCACCGTCACGGAGCTGGCCGCGTTCGGCGCCGAGGCGACGCCGCGGCTGCGGCTGCACTGCGCCGCCCGGACCGTGACAGGTGACATCCAGGCCGTCGCCGACGTCAGCCAGCAGCTCGGCCGCCCGCTCGACGTGATGGCCTTCATCGGCTCCAGCCACGTGCGGATGGACGCGGAGGGCTGGACGGCCGCGCAGGTCGAGCAGGCGGTCCGCGAGGCCGTCCGGTTCGCCGTCGCGGAAGGGCTGCCGACCTGCCTGGTCACCGAGGACAGCACGAGGGCCAGGCCCAGGCTGCTGCGCCGCCTCTACCTCGCGGCTCTGGACGAGGGGGCCGTCCGGATCTGCCTGTGCGACACCGCCGGACACGCCGAGCCCGCCGGGGCCGCGGCGCTGATCCGCCACGTACGCGAGAAGATCCTGGACCCCGCCGGCCACGACCACGTGCCGATCGACTGGCACGGCCACAACGATCGCGGCCTGGCGCTGGCCAACGCGCTGGCGGCCATCGACGCGGGCGCCTCGCGCGTGCACGCCACCGCGCTCGGCATCGGCGAGCGGTGCGGCAACACGGCGATGGACCAGCTCCTGGTCAACCTGGGCCTGCTGGGCGACGGGCGCGACCTGGACATGCTGGACGAGTACTGCCGTACGGCGTCCGAGGTCGTCGGCCGCCCCATCCCGCCCGAGTATCCGGTGTTCGGCAGGGACGCCTTCTTCACCGCCACCGGCGTGCACGCCGCGGCCGTGGCCAAGGCGGAGCGGGCCGGGGACAGGCGGCTGGCGGACCTGGTCTATTCCGGCGTCCCCGCCTCGCGGTTCGGGCGCCGGCAGGAGATCGGCGTGGGCCCGACGAGCGGGCGCTGGAACGTCCACAGCTGGCTGCGGCGCAAGGGCCTGCCCTCGGACCCGCCGGTCATCGACCGGATCCTGACCGCCGCGCGCAGCGCGACCCGCGTGCTCACCGACCGCGAACTGACCGCTCTCGCAGCGGACTGACGCCGCTCACCACAAGGAAGATCACCATGGCGAACTTCAACCTGCTCGGCCCCGTAGAGATCGTCGTCGACGGCCACGCGCGCACGCTCGGCCAGCACAAGCTGCGCCAGGTGCTGGCCGTGCTGGCACTGCGGGCCAACCAGATCGTGGACACCGACCTGCTGATCCAGGAGCTGTGGGACGAGCGCCAGCCCAAGAACGCGCGGACCATCCTGCACACCTACGTCTACCAGCTCCGCAAGACCTTCGAGCAGGACGGGCTGTGCCGGCACGGCGAGGAGCTGGTGGAGACCCGGACCGCCGGCTACCTGCTGCGGGCCGGCGATGACGACATCGACGTCTTCCGGTTCGACCGGCTCGTCCGGGAGGGGCGGCGGCTGCTCCGCGACGGCGACGTGGCGGGGGCCGCCGCGCTGCTGCGCCGCGGGCTGGACATGTGGTCGGGGCGGGCGGTGGCCGACGTGGTGCCGGGGCCGGTGCTGCACGGGCACACGGTCGCGCTCGACGAGCAGCGGGTCTGCGCCCTGGAGATGCGCATCGAGGCCGACCTGGAGCTGGGCCGGCACCGTGACGTCCTTCCCGAGCTGCGCCTGCTCGTCGAGACGTACCCGTACAACGAGGGGCTCCACGGCCAGTTGATCAGTGCCCTGGGCCGGTGCAACCGGCGCAACGAGGCCCTGCACGCCTACCAGAACCTGCGCCACCTCCTCGACGAGGAGCTGGGCCTGGCCCCCTCGCCGCAGATCCAGGAGCTGCAACGCGAGCTGCTGTCCGCCGGCATGCTGAAGAGGATGGCGTCATGAACGCGATCGCACCCTAGCGGGCGCGGGTCTTGGCCGCGTCGTTCAGGTGCCGTACGGCGAAAGCCGCCGTCGCCGCCGCTCCCCTGGCGCAGCTCAGCGCCTCGCGGGCACCGTCCACGCTGCCCTGGGGGAAGGCGGCGACCGCCCCGGCCGCGCAGGAGATGAGCTCCTGCGTGGCCTGCACCATCAGCTCCTCGCAGCCGTCCAGGTCGGCCACCCGGTCCCGGGCGGTCTCGAGCAGGTCCAGCACCTCGCCTATGTCCGTGCTCATGATGTCTCCTCCAGTCGTATGGCCCGGCCGCCGTCCCGGCCGCCGCTCTCCGCGGCGAGCGCGGCGGCCCAGCCGGTCGGCAGCTCCTCGGGCGGCACCAGGTGGTCCAGCACTTCGGGGAAGGCGACCAGGTGCGCCTCACGTACCGGGACGCGGGTGAGAGCGTCCACGTCGGCCGGCGACAGCCCGCCCGCGCCGGCTATCTCCACGGGTCCCGCCGGGATGAGCGCGCCGCCGGGCAGGGCCCGGGCGACGGCCTGCAGGCTGGCCAGGTGGAGGCCGGCGGGCACCTGGGCGACCCGCTCGGCCGCCGCGCGGAACTCCGCGCCCACGCTCAGGGCGTCCACCACTCCCCGCTGCATCACGGGCAGGTACGTGGCCTGGAAGTAGCCGCCGACGCAGCTCAGCCCGCGGGCGAACGCCAGTGTCGCGAAACAGGTGAACAGCGAGGGCAGCAGCTGCCCGCCGAGCAGCGCCGGCACCAGGTCCTCAGGACCGAACTTCCACTCCAGCCGGTGGCCGCGCTCGTCGATCCCGGTGAGCAGCTCGCCGTCGAGTGTCAGCGGCACCCGCCGGCCCGCGGCGCTGAGGCCCCAGAAGAAGACCGTGCCCCGCGACGGGTCCCGCTGCCAGCAGGCCCGCACCCCGTCCAGCCGGCCGAGCAGCGTGTCGCGCACCTGGGGCACGAAGAACAGCTGGTGGACCAGGCTGCCGGGGTCGTGGAGATCCCGGCTCAGCAGGGCGGCGCTGATCGGCTCGATCGCCAGCTGCACCAGCCGGGCGGGCGGATCGGCCTGGAACAGGCCGTCCCACAGGGCGGTGTTGACGCGGGTGGCCTGGAGGGCGTGCGAGGGCAGCGACAGCGTGGCGGGGGAGGCGTACACCTGGTGCAGGACGTCGTCCGCGCTGCGCGCGCAGAACGCGGAGACCTCCCCGTCCCGCCGCATCCGCGCCAGCCGGCCGCGCGCCCGGTCGATCATCCCGGCGTCGTACGGCCGCGCGGCCAGCACGGTCCGGTGCTTGTCGCGGTTCGGCTGGATGGGCAGCCGCTGCGGCAACGACCCGACCTCGCCGTGCCGGGGGTCGTAGAGCCGCAGCCCCATGGGGTAGGTCAGGTTGTTCATGCTGACCGAGCCGAAGCCGAGCACGACGACGTCGCGCGGGGCGCCCGGCCGCAGCGCGAAGAGCAGCGTGCCCTGCACGGAGTCGGCGAAGGTGTCCACCCCGAAGTGGTTGGAGGTGGGCACGATCGGCTGCGCGCGCAGGCCGGCCACCGCCTCGGCGGCCACGGCGGGGCCGTACCAGGCCGCCGTCTGGTCAGCGACGACCTGGTACAGGTCCTCCCTGCTCTGCCACGGCTCGGACCGGCCGGGGCGGAGCCCGGCCAGCAGGTCGGCCAGCGGGGCGTCGCCGAGGCGCCGCAGCGTGTCGCGGACCAGCGGCGAGTGCCGCGCCGCAAGGTCGAGGACGTGAGCACCCAACGTCATGGCTTCAGCTCCACGGATAGAGGACGATCTTGCCGCACTCGTGGCGGGACTGCCGGTCGAACGCCTCGCCGATCCGGTCCAGCGGGTAGCGGTGGGTGATGAACCGCTCGATCTGGTCGGGCACCTCGCCGATCAGGTGGAGCAGCCGGCCGGCGTCGTTCAGGTTGATGTCCAGGCTGCCCATCAGCGTCACCCCCTTCTGCACCAGGTCGTCGTCCACGCGCACGGTCAGCTCGCCGGGCTCGGCCAGGAAGCCGACCGTGCCCAGGCGCCTGACCGCGTCGACGCACAGCCGCTGGTACTCCGGCTGCCCGGAGCAGTCGATCGCGAAGTCCACGCCGCCGGTGAGCGACCTGACCTGTTCGAGCGGGTCGCCGTCGCGGGGGTCCAGGACCGTGGCGCAGCCCAGCTCGCGGGCCAGCCGGGCCCGGTAGGGGCTGCGGGCCACGCCGATCACGGTGGCGCCGCGGTACCGGGCGTTGATCACCCCGCCCAGGCCGACCGCGCCCAGCCCGGTGATGAGCACGGTGTCGAAGGAGCCGACGCCCATGCGCTGCATCACCCCGAACGTCGGCCCGAGGCCGCAGCAGGCCATGGCGGCGTGATCCAGCGGCATCGCGTCGGGCACCGGTACGCAGAGCCAGGCGGGCTTGACGGCGTACTGGGCGAACCCGCACTCGCCCGACTCGCTCTTGCACACCTCCAGCGGGTCCTCGGTGCCGGCGCAGTGCGAGTAGTAGCCGCGCCGGCACAGCTCGCAGGTGCCGCAGGGATAGCCGCACAGCGCCACGACCCGGTCGCCGGGCCGCAGCCGGGCGCCCTCGGGCGCGTCGGCCACGACGCCGGCCATCTCGTGGCCCAGCGAGTCGGGCCGGTTGCGCTCCAGGTAGACCTGGTCGCGGTAGGCCAGGTACTCGTTGCACATGGGCGCGGCCTCGACCTTGAGCAGCACGTAGTCGCGGCCGATGGCCGGATCCGGCTTGTCGACGACCGCGCAGGCGCGCGGGCCGGTGATCCGTACGGTCTTCATCGGCCCGGCGCCAGATACTGGCCGATGCTGCCGCGCCGGCGCACGTCCACGGTGACGCAGTGGAAGGATCCGCCGAAGGTGTACACGTGCCGGAAGTCCACCGGGACGCAGCGGAAGCCCCAGTCGGTGAGCAGCTCCATCATCGGCTCCTCCTGGCGCTCCACCACGACGGTCCGCTCGTCCAGGGAGAGCATGTTCATGCTCACCCACGGGCTGCAGAAGTACATCGGCCAGTCGCGCGGCAGCGCCGGTCGCGGCGCCTGGCGGATCTCCCAGCCGCGGAACAGGTCGGTGGGCACGTAGCGCTCCTGGTTGACCAGCAGCTTCCCGGGCGCCAGCGGCAGCAGCGTGGCGTCGATGTGCATGGCGTGCGGGTCGTTCACCTCGATGGTGCGTACGCGGAACGCGCTGCCCAGCGCCCGCTGCACCCACCGGATGCCGAACGCGTTGGTGACGTGGCTGCGCTGCACCACGAGGTCGCGGCCGAACCGCATGAAGTCGGCCGCGTCGAAGACCGGCTCGAACTCGGTGATCGCCCACCCGTCGTGCTCGCCGGTGCGGAACAGCTCCTCGGTGAGCTGGGGGCGGGGGGCCTGCAACCACCGGGCGTCCTGGTTGAAGTACGACTTGAGCAGCGGCCGGAACGGGTCACCGTCGAACTGGCGGCAGCGCCACGACATCGGGGACTCGATGATGGTCTCCCCGACGACGATGAGGTGGTCGCGCGGCATGGCCGAGTAGAGCCCGCCGGAGGTCACCCAGTGCGGCGTGGCGAGCTCGGCGCCGTGGTCGGCGGGCTCCGGCCGGACCACCTTGACGCCCTCGGCCGCCAGGGTGCGGGCCAGCCCGTCGAGCTCCTCGTCCGCGGCGTCCACCAGGTCCTGCGGGAACGGCTGCCCGCCCCGCTCCTGGAAGAGCCGCCACGAGCTGGGCGGCATCGTGGCGCGCATGGACTCCTGCCAGGTCGGGAAGACGCCGCCGGACAGCCGCCCGACGATCACCTCTTCCAGCGGATCCCACTCGTTGTAGGAGCTCACCACCTTGGCCGGTGCGCGGCGGTCCTGGCGGGCCGGAGCAAGCGAGGACACGGTCATGGGAAATACGCCTTTCTGTTCTCGGGTAACAGCGTTGATCCGGGATCAGCTCGCCAGCCCGCCGGCCGTCTCGCCGCCGTCGATGACGAAGCTCTGCCCGGTCACGAATCCCGCCTCGTCGCCGGCGAGGTAGGCGACGAGCGCGGCGATCTCCGCCGGCCGGCCCAGCCGGCCGAGCGGTATCTTGCGCGCGCATTCCGCCAGGGCGGCGGGGGAGTACTCCGCCTCCTGCATCGGCGTGAGCACGTAGCCCGGGCAGACGGCGTTGACCCGGATCTGCGGCGCCAGCTCCAGGGCCATCGTCTTGGTCAGCTCGATCACCCCCGCCTTGCTCACGTTGTAGGCGCTGTAGTCCGGCATGCCGACCATCCCGCTGACCGAGGCGATGTTGACGATGGCCCCGCCGCGGTCGCGCATGCGCCGGGCGGCCCGCTGGGAGACCAGGAACACGCCGGTCAGGTTCACCCGCAGGATGCGTTCCCAGTCGGCCAGCGGCACGTCGAGGAAGGCGCCCGGGCTGCTGATGCCGGCGTTGTTGACGGCGACGTCCACCCCGCCCCAGCGGCGGCCGATCTCCTCGAACGCCTCGTCCACCGCCGCCGGTTCCGCCACGTTGGTGACGAGCCCCAGGTCGGCTCCCGGTACGCGGTCGTCGAGCCGGTCCATGGCCGCCTTGTCGCGGTCCATGACGGCCACCCGGGCGCCGTCGTCGACGAAGCGGCGGGCGATGGCGGCGCCGATGCCGGAGGCCCCGCCGGTGACGATCACTCTGCGCTCAGCCGGTGTCTTCATGGATGCTCCGCCAGGTCTCGGGGTCGAGGGCGCTCGCCGTCCGCGGGTCCTCGCTCAGCCGCCGGTAGAAGCTCGCGTTGTGCTGCCGCACCTGGTCGGCGGCGGCGTTCAGCACGCTGTCGGGGGAGAGGTCCAGCAGCCACACCGGCCGCAGCTTGGCGCCGTACAGGGCCTTGGCCTCGTACGACTTGAGGCCCGCGTGGACCCAGCGCAGCCCGAGCTCGGCCGCCAGGTCGAGCTGGGCGGCCAGCACGACGTTGCCGTACTCGGCCGCGCCGGACAGCCGGTCGTAGTCGAAGCCGGCCCAGCGCAGGAAGATCGCGTCGGTGCCCACGTAGTACAGGCAGAACCCGACGGGGTCGCCGCCGTCGCGGCAGCAGAGCGCCACCCGGGCGGCCGCGCCCATGTGCACCGCGTGGCTGTTCAGCGCCACCCGTTCCACCTCGGGCTCGCTGTCGATGCCGTATTTCGCCAGGGTCTTGGACGCCGGCACCGCCAGCAGGTCGACGCAGTCGGCCAGCGGCAGGTGCCTGATCTTGTACCCGGCGTCCTCGAAGGCCCGGCGGCCGGTGCGGATGCGGTAGCGCTTCTTGGACGACAGGTAGCCGGGCCAGCCGTCGACCGCGGTCCACGCGTCGGCGTCCATCACCACGGCGGGCGCGGTGACCCCGGCGCGGCGGGCCAGCTCCAGCTCGGACGTGGGCAGGTACATCGCCACGCAGGGCCGGCCGGCCGCCCGCGCCCGCAGCTCCTCGATGAGCGCGGGCACACCCTCCGGCGCGCCCAGGAAGTGGGTCTGGTAACCCTCGCGGGGCCCGACCATCAGCCCGGCGGGCGGGGGCGCCGGCAGGCCGCGCGCCGCCAGCTGCTCGGTCCACCGGTACAGCGGCAGCGCCGGCGGCTCGGTCAGCTCCACGTACGGCACGGCGGCCCCGTCGCGCACCACGGCGTCGCCCGCCCCGCCGTATTCCGCCGCGCAGAAGCGCAACCAGGCACTGGTCGAGTAGAAATGCGGTCCGGCCAGCTCGTCCCAGGCGGCCGGGGTCAGTCCAGCGAGCACAGCGTCTCCTTCGGGCCGAAGATCTCGTCGCCGACCGACCGGATGCGGGTGACCGCGAAGACCACGGCCCCGGCCAGCAGGGCGGCCACGGCGATCACCATCGCCGTCCGCACGCCGAGCCGCTCACCCAGCAGCCCGCCGAGCAGCCCGCCCAGCGGGATCGTGCCGAAGACGAAGAACCGGTAGGTCGCCGTCACCCTGCCGAGCAGCTCCGGCGGCACGAGGGCCCCGCGCAGGCTCAGGCTGTGCACGTTGAACACGGCCAGCGCGAGGCCGTACACGAACAGGCCGGCGGCCAGGACCGAGCCGGCCACGAGCGGGGACCCCGAGGCCGCGGGCACCAGGCCGAGCGCGGCACAGCCGAGGATCATCGTCCAGACCATGGTGCGGCCGACCCCGAGGACCTGGCCGGCGCGGTCGGCCACGAACGAGCCGGCCAGCGCGCCCACGCTCCCGACGGCCAGGACGGCGCCCAGGAGGCTGGTGGACAGGTGCAGCTCGCGCACGCCGTACAGCAGGTACAGGGTGAGGATGACCTGCTCGAACAGGTTGAACCAGGCCGAGCCCACGGTGAGCGGGCGCAGCAGGGGGTCGCGCAGCGTGGTGGCCAGGCCTTCCTTGATCTCCGTCCAGGTGGAGGCCCGGTCCGCCGGCCGGTCGGGGGGCGGCTCGCGGTGCCGGATGGCCGCCACGCTCACCGCGGCGGCCAGGTAGGTGACGGCGTTGGCCACGATCGAGACGGGCGCGGTCAGCCACTGGACGAGCAGGCCGCCCACGCCCGGGCCGCCGATGGACGCGATCGAGTACGTCGCCTCCAGCCGGGAGTTGGCCTGGACGAGCTGGTCCTTGGACACCAGGGACGGCAGGTAGACGACGTAGGCCACGTCGAAGACGGCGGTGAGCAGGCCGGTCAGGAAGGCGATGGCGTACAGGACGGGCATGGACAGCAGGTCGGCCACGTAGAGCACGGGGACCAGGCCGAGCAGGGCCGCCCGGCCCAGGTTGGCGACGGTCAGGGCGGGGCGCTTGCGGTTCCCGTCCAGCCACACCCCGGCGAACAGGGTGATCAGCAGCACCGGCGCGAACTGCATGGCGGTCAGGACGCCCAGCTCCCCGGCGGTGGCCTGCAGGGTGAGGATCGCGGTCAGCGGCAGGGCCAGCACGGTGATCTGCGCGCCGAACTGCGAGATCGTCTCGCCGCCCCACAGCTTGAGGAAGTCGCCGTGACGCCAGAGGCCGGCCATCACGCCACCTGAGCCGCGCCGAGCCTCTGGTGCAGGGTCGCCAGCTTGGGGCGGTACCGGGGGGCGTCGGCCGGGTCGGCCGCGTACCACAGCGACCACAGCTCCACGCCGGTGAAGCCGTAGCGGCGCTTGAAGTCGTCGTTGCCCTTGCCGAGCTCCAGGCGCTCCCACCCGCGCTCCAGCCCCATCCGCAGCAGCTCGTAGAGCGTGAACAGGTACGGGCTGACCTCCTTGACCACCGTGTGGTCCATGCCGCCGGACCACAGGTAGAACCGGCGGTCGTGCTCCATCCCGACGAAGGCGGCGACCGTGCGGCCTTCCCAGTCGGCCCGCAGCAGCCGGCCGTGGGGGGTGCTCGCCACTGCCTGGAAGCCGGCCCGGTCGTACAGGACGGGCCAGTCGTGCCGCACGGCCGAGCCGTTGGCCAGCTCGACGACCTCGTCGATGCGCTCGGGCGCGGGATCCTC
Source organism: Nonomuraea sp. KM90 (assembly GCF_052246675.1). NCBI lineage: Bacteria > Bacillati > Actinomycetota > Actinomycetes > Streptosporangiales > Streptosporangiaceae > Nonomuraea > Nonomuraea sp. KM90. The sequence goes on from NZ_JBQQCB010000007.1 coordinate 198,862, forward strand.
CTCCATGATCAGCCGCATCCCCTTCTCGGTCGAGCGCCGCCACCGCCTGCGCCACTCCCGGCGCTTGTCCACGTCGCCGAGGTCGGGTTCGGGGCCGCCGCCGATCGTCCGGTGGTAGGCGTGGTCCAGCCGCACCATGCCGTCGGGCTGCCGGACGGTGGCCCACTCCAGGGCCGCCTCCAGCGGCAGGTTGAGCACGAGCAGGCCGCAGGTGCCGGGCATCTGCCCTGTCGCGTAGTCCATCAGGCCGGCCACCTCGTCCGGCTGTTCGGCCAGGTACGCGGGGCCGTACCCGGCGTAGAGCGAGCCGAGGGTGAGGATCGGCCGGTCCCAGATCCGGCCCAGCTCCGTGTCGAGCTCGTAGCCGTGCCAGAAGGGTGAGTATTCGAGGCGCTGGAGGAGGGGCCGGTCGGTCTGCCGCAGCCGCTCGACGGTGTTGCCGCTCCACGCGGTGAGCCATTCCTCGGTGTCGAATACGGTACGTGGATAATGCGTGATGTGTGGCATTGTCATGGTTTCCTCCACGGTACGGCGGCGCCGTATTCGGCAAACCGTTCGCCGTGAAAAGCGGCGCTCACCATGGTGCCCAACTCGTAATGCCAGAATTCCCACGAGTACGGCGCGAAACCTGCGCCGAGCATCGCCCAGTAGAGCATTCGGCGCAGCCGCCGGTATTCGGACCGGGGGTCATTCTCGTAATGCGTGAGCCAGGACCGCTCGTTGAACTCGTCGAACTCCGCGCCGAGATCCAGCTCACGACCCTCGGAATCGCACAGCGTGACGTCCACCGCGCCCCCGGTGGTGTGCGGCGGCGGCGAGGTCAGGAACTCCTCCTGGTCGGTGGGCGGCAGCGCCAGATACATCTCGACCGTGGCGTCGTCGCCCGGATCGGGCAGCGTCCGGCGGAACTGCTCGACGATCTCGGCCTGGGTCTCCAGCGTGCGCAGGCCGTCCCAGACCAGGATGCCGATGCCGTCGGGCAGCGCGGCCGAGGCGCTCCGCAGCCCCGCCAGCACCCGGCGCCGAACGAAGACGCGGCTGTCGGCGGCGGCGATGCCGCGCCGGTGGTAGGCGGGGCCGGCGTGCACGTCCGGCACGCCGGCCACCTCCACCAGCGGCTCGCCGCACTCGCGCACCCCAATGCCCGGCGGCGGCGACACCGTTGGCTCGATGACGATGGGCCCGTCCAATGTGGTGATCATCGTCAGCTCCCGAACCATGCCTTGGCGAACCCCTCGGACAGATCGGGTGGCAGCTCGACGGGCTCGGCCGGGGAAAGGCCCTCCACGGGGGCGGTGTAGCCCCACGCGTAGGCGCCGGAGTTGGGCAAAACGACCAGGTCTCCCTCGGCCATCGGGGGCAGCGTGGCGTGCCTGGCGATCACGTCGAAGGAGTCCATGACCGGGCCGAGCACGGCCGCGGGCACCGGGTCGCCGGACCGCGCGGCGGCGGCGATCTCCACGCCGGCCTCGGGCTCGATGAAGGTGGTCTCGAACAGGCCGGCGTACGCGCTGGTGTCGAGATGGACCAGCCGCCGCCCGGCCACGACGCGATCGGCCACGACCCGGCTCAGCATCGCCATGGCCGGCTGGCAGAGATACCGGCCGGGCTCGCACAGCACGTCCACGTCCGGCGGCAGGGCCTGGGCGATCCGCTGGAAGAAGCCCGGGTGATCGTGGTGGAACCGGTCGCGGGAGCCGGGGAACCCGCCGCCGATGTTGATCGTCGGCACGGCGACCCCCGCCTCGGCCAGCCGCTCCCGCAGGCCCAGCAGCACGTCGAGACCGCGCAGGTACGGCTGCGCCTGCTCCATCTCGGCCCCCGCGGTGCCGACGAAGAACGACAGCGCCTCGACCTCGATGCCGCGTTCGACGGCCCGCCCGGCCAGGCCGGCGAGCACGTCAGGGGTGTTGCCGAAGCGCACGATCGAGCGGGTGGACTCCCCGGCGTCGGGCGGCCGCAGCCGCAGGGTGATCCTGGCCGTGTCCGGCAACATCTCCAGGCCCCTGGTGTCGTCCACCACGAACCGGGTCACTCCGGACGCGAGGATTCTCTCCAGGTTTCCCGGCGTGATGACCGGGTTGAGATAGGCGATGCGGTGCGGCGAGACCCCCAGGTCGAGCAGGGTGGCGAGGTGCCCGGGATTGGTGACGTTGAACTCCTCCACCAGCGGGTCCAGTGCCCGCAGCACCAGCGGGTGGGCGTTGGCCTTGGTCGCGTACGAGATGCGGGCGCCGAGCCGGGTCCGCAGTTCGGCCACCCCGGCGCGCAGCGTGGCCGGGGCGAACAGGAACGCCGGCGTCTCGACCCGCTCCTTCTCCGCCCAGTCGGCCACCTGGTCGACGAGCTGCTGGGAAAGCATGACGGCTCCTCAGTGGTAGTCCGGACCACGCAGCAGGTAGCCGAGTTCGATACCGCTGGAGTCGATGTGCGGGTCGGTGGAGGTGAAGCCGGCCACGGTCAGCCCGGCCCGCCGGAACAGCTCGTCCCAGTAGGCCTTCCTGGCCAGGCGCTGGCGGGTGAAGTAGTGGATGAGGAAGTACGGGTTCCAGAAGTTCCTGGCCACGCCGTGCCGCATGACGGCCGGGTTGCCGATCTCGTCGCTGACCTCGATGACGACGACGTTGATCCGCGGGAACCGGGCGACGACGTCGCGCAGCAGGTCGAGCACCGCCTCCTCGCCCTCTTGGGCCAGGATCTCCTGCAGCACGTAGCCCAGGACGATCAGGTCGGGCCGGCACTCCGGGGGCGGGTCGCGCAGGAAGTCGGTGGCCGAGGCGTTCACCAGGCGGACCCGCTCGGCCATGCCCGTCCGCTCAACCAGGCCGACCGCCGCCCGGTAGCCGTCCGGGTCCGGCTCCACCCCGACCGCCCGCAGGCCGGGGACGGCCTTGGCGAACTCCGTGAGGTACAGCGCGTTGCCGCAGCCGAGGTCGAGCAGCTCCTGAGCGGTCACGCCGCCCTGCTCCAGCAGGTCGAGGGTCATCGGCATGCCGTCGTAGCGGCTGATCTCGCAGCTGCCCACGCCCACGTACGCGCCGTTGCGGGTGCAGATCGGGGGCGCCGCGGGCCAGGGCGCCCCCGATCTGCTGGATCGTGGTGGCGTACCCGCCGATGAGGAAGGTGTACCAGGCACGGAACTCGTCGAGCCCGCGCGCCCGTCCCGTCAGCGCGACGCGGTCGTCCGCCAGCTGCACGATGTCCTCGTTGGCCAGGTAGAGCAGGAAGCCGCGCAGCCGGTCGACGTCCATGGTCAGCTCGTCGGCGAGGGCCGGGATCGGGACCGGCGGCCGGTCGGCCAGGGCGTCGTAGATGCCGGTGTCGAAGAGGTGGTGGATGCCCACCGCGAGGAAGTGCTCGGTGATGGGCCGGATCGCCTCGACGAGCCGCAGCTCGAACGACGGGTCCACGGTCGTCCTGAGCGGGCTGGCCAGGGTCGTGGTGGTGGTCACGGCGTCCTCCCGGATCGGTCGTCGGCCGGCCCGGTGGCCGGATCGTTCTCGCGCGAGAAGTCGCCCCAGCGCAGCAGGTCGAACAGCCGCTTGCCGGTCGATGGCGGGCTGAAGAAGAACGTGGTCTGCTCCCGGCGGCGCAGCAGCCCGTGCGCGACGAAGTCCCGTGCCGTCGCGGCCCAGTACCGGGGACCGCTCCTGAGCAGCAGCGAGGCGTAGTCGGCCGCGGTCATCGGGCGGCCGAACCAGTGGTTGACGGAGACGGACGGCGTACGCGCCCTGATGTCGTGCCAGCACCCGCGCGGCATGAACAGCACGTCGCCCGGCCCCACGGTGCCCGCGTAGAACACCGCCCGGCGCAGCCGCGGGAACCGGTCCAGGTCCGGGTCCATCAGGTCGACCTGGCTGTTGACCAGGTTGCCGGGGAACGGGTAGACGTCACGGGCGTGCTCCCACGGCACCAGCACCACGTGCTTCTCGCCCCAGATCTGGCAGAAGAAGTTGTCCTTCAGATCCGAGTGCAGCATCGACCTGGTGCCGGCCGAGCCGATCCACACCCGGGTGTCCGTGCCGTCCGGCAGGCCGCCGCTGAGCGGCTCGAAGTCGTAGTCGCAGGCCGGGAACAGCTCGGCGGCCCGGGTGTAGGCCAGGTAGCAGGGCGAGTCCGCCGGGGTGGTCAACATGGTGTGGACGAACTCGGCGAACGGCAGCGTGCGCTCGTAGTTCTTCTGGTCCTGGGGGAACAGCACGCCGTTGGCCGGCAGCCCCATCAGTGCGGTGACGGGGCGCCGGCCGTGCGTGCCGGCCAGGTTCTCGGGCGTCCAGCGAGTCCTGGCCGGCCACGAGTCGGACAGCCCGGGGAACACCATGGGGCCCGAACGGTCGGCGATGGCCTGCCGTACCGCGGCGGGCGTGGGGTTGCCGTGGCGGGGCAGCGGCCGCACGTCGAGACCGGCCTCGCGCAGCGTGTCGGCAGGGTCAACCTGCTGGTGCAGCGAGCACATGAATGGGGTCCTTAGCGGATCGACGGTTGCCGGGGTTCTGGGACGCGGGCGAGGTCCGGGGGGACCGACGTCTCGGGTACGACCGACGTCTCGGGTACGACGCCGACACAGACCAGGCGAGGCTGGCCGGTCACGACATATCCGGATTCGGTGCTGGTGACGGTGAGGGCGGCGCCGGGCTGGTACCAGCGGCACCGGTGCGGCCAGAACTCGATCTCACCCTCGGGCAGGAGCCCGAGCTCCCTCCCGACGTGCGCCATGGCCACCGTGCCCGAGCCGCAGGCCAGCGTCTCGCAGTTGATCGCGCGCTCCCACGTGCGGTACTCGACCCGCCGCCCCTCGACCCGGGCGAAGTTGAGGTGCACGCCCTGGGGAAAGAGGTCCCGGTAGGCCCGGTTGACGTGGGTGCCGATGTGGTGGGCGAGGGCGACCGACTCCGTGATGTCGTCACCGTCCGGCCTGCCGATGGCGCCCCGCGCGTCGATGAACAGCTTCTCCGCCAGCTCGTCCGGCAGCCCGTGCCCGCGGAACAGCGCCAGATGGGGCTCGCCGCTGAAGGTCAGGTAGCCGCCCAGCTCGCCCACGCCCGGCACGTCGAGGCCGCTGATCCGGTCGATCCCGTCGGCCGGGGGCGGCCCGCTCCGGTTGATCAGCTCCGCCGGGACCGGGCGGGTCTCGCCCATGTCGACCCAGGTGCGGCGACCGTCCCCCTCCGCGCCGATCTGCACCGGCCGGGGCCGTCCGGTGGGGAGCTCGGTGAGCACCCGCCACTGATCGCCGCCGTGCTCCCGCCGCAGCACGGCGGCGGTGCACAGCAGCCCGTTCCCGCAGGACAGCGTCTCGGACCCGTCCACCTCGAAGATCCGGAAGACGTAGTCGGCCGGGCCGGTGGCCTCGGAGAGGTACAGGACGTTGTCCGTCCCCCCGATGCCGAAGTCGCCGTTGAGCGCCCAGCGCGCGAAGCCGGCCCGCTGCTCGTCGCCGGCCAGCGGCGTGCGGGTCTCGTCGACGATGATGAACGTGTTGCCGAACGAGGTGTACTTGCTGAACCGGATGTCCATGGTCACACCGTTGTGGGGATGGGACCGGTGGCCACCGGCAGCCCCACGTCGCTCTGGATGAGCGACTTGACGCCGGCCGCCAGCTCGGTGGAGTCGTCGGGCAGGCGCGTACCGAAGAGGTTCTCGCAGTGCCTGGCCCGCAGGTCACGGTCCTTGCCGTGATATTCGGCCCGCCGGTGCATCATGCGGTAGTTGTCGATCACCGCGACCTCGCCGGCCGACCAGCCGATCTCGATCTCGTGCTCGAACGCCCAGCGCTCCACGATCTCCAGCAGCTCCCGCGGCACCGGAGTGCCGTCGCCCAGCGTCATGCCGTAGAACGTCTGCTCCGTCATCGCCTGCAGCATCGTGTTGCTGAAGCTGTCGTCGCCGTTGGGCGTCCTGATCACGATCGGTGTCTCGCAGCAGGTGTACAGCGTGCCGTCGGGGAGGAACTGGTGGCTGAAGCCGGGCAGCGAGTCCAGCACCTGCCCGACCTCCCCGGCCGTCGCCCCGCCGGCCGCCGTCCGCCAGGTCTCCTCGCCCCAGTGACGCTCGAAGCGGAGCGTGTTCGCCCGGCAGAACTCCCGCCAGCGCGGGCTGAGCTCGTTGAGCAGCCGCACCCCGTCGACCGCCCCCGTGGGCGCGCCGCCGTCACTGCCCTCGAACAGGCACAGGAACCAGATGGCATCCGGCCTGTAGGGGTTGTAGGAGTCCTCGGCATGGAAGCCCAGCGCCTCCCCGCCCTCCGGGTAGTGCACGTGGCGGGCCCCGGCACACGTACCGAACCGCCCGGTGAAGGCCTCGAACTCCGCCAGGGTCGGCTGGTATCCCGTGAAGTGCACGTAGCCGTCCTTCTTCAGGAGCGGTACGACGATCGCGGGGTCGATGTCCGCGAGCCGCTCACCGGGACCGGCGGCGATTTCGCAGCCAATGGTCTTCGAGAGAATCTTCATGCCACACCTTCCGGATGTTCCGGCCGTCCATCACCGCCCAGAATCACCCGTCTGGCTATATTGGCTGTCCAACCCCGTTGATGCGCCGCTGAAACACGTGGTGAGCCGTTCCCGGCGCGGAGGAGCGTCACGTGACGGTCGTTCCTACCGCCTCCACCGGCGGCAGATCCTCGGGAACCAGGACCAGCGGCCGCTCACCCTCCGCGTGGTGGCTCATGATCCGTGCGCTCCCGCCATCAGCGCGGCCAGGTCCTCCGGCTCGATGAACGACGGCGGCACCGGCGGCCCCCAGCTGTAGAGGATGCGCATGTCCTGGAACACCTCCGGCTCCCAGATCGCCTCGTCCACGATGCAGTCCAGGTCGGAGTAGTACTCGGAGAAGTTGCCCGCCGGGTCCTTGAGGTACCAGAAGAAGTTCGAGCCGATGTGGTGGCGGCCCAGCCCCCACACATGCCGTTCCGGGTGCCCTTCCAGCATCCGGTGGGCGCCGCGGCCGATCTCGTCGACGTCCTCGACCTCCCAGGAGGTGTGGTGCAGGTACGGGATCGGCGCCGGCTGGACCAGCAGGTTGTGGTGGTCGGTCGAGCAGCGCAGGAACGCGGCGATGCCCGGCACCTCGTCGCTGACCTTGAACCCGAGGCCCTCGGTGAAGAAGCGCCGGCTGGCCTCCTGGTCGGTGGAGCCGAGGACCACGTGGCCGAGCTTGCGCGGCCGTACCGGCTGCTCGCGCAGCACGCCGGGCGCGCGGGCGTCGACCCGGTCGGCGCGGCCGGGCCCGTTGTAGACGGGGGCGGGCTCGGCCGGGCGGGCGATCCGTTCGGCGACCGACACCTGGACGCGGACCTTCGTACCGGGGTCGGTCACCCGGCCGTCAGCATCGAGCGCCAGGTCCAGCCGGGCCAGGCCGGCCCCGATGCGGCCGAGGTCGTCGGCGTCGTCCACGCCGATGCCCAGCTCGACCAGCCGCCGGGTGGGCGCGTGCACCAGGTGGAGCTGCTCGCCGCCGTCGGCGGTGGCGAAGGTGTGCTCGCCGGTGGCGAGCAGCCCGAAGTCGGCGTAGTAGGCGACGGTCTCGGCGACGTTCGGGACGCCGATGGTGATCCGGGTCAGGCGGTGCAGTGTCATGGTCAGGCTCCCGTGAACGTGGTTCGGAGGGTGCCGATGCCCTCGATCGTGCTGTGCAGGTGCTCGCCGGGGGTCAGGAAGCGGGCCGGGGTACGGGTGCCGCCGATGCCGCCCGGCGTACCGGTGAAGATCACGTCTCCCGGCAGCAGCGGGGTCACCGACGACAGCCGCTCGACCAGCTCGGGCACCGAGAAGATCATCTGGCTGGTACGGGCGTGCTGCATGCGCTCGCCGTCCAGGTAGCAGGCGATCTCCAGATCGTCGGGATCGGCGAACTCGTCCGGGGTCACCAGCCACGGCCCCATCGGCCCGAACCCGGGGAAGGACTTGCCGAGGGAGAACTGCTGCGGCTGCGGCGGCGACAGTTGCGTGATGCGTTCCGACAGGTCCTGCCCCACCGTCAGCCCCGCCACGTACGACCAGGCGTCGCCCGCGGCCACCCGGTGGGCGGGCCGGCCGATCACCACCACCAGCTCCACCTCCCAGTCGGTCAGCCCGCCCTCCGGCAGCACGACGACGGCGTCCTGACCGGTCAGGCAGGAGACGAACTTGGTGAACACCGGCGGCCGGGCCCCGGGCTCGATCCGCGACTCCTCGGCGTGGTCGCGGTAGTTCACCCCGATCGCGAACACCTGGCGCGGCGCGGGCGCCGGAGCCCCCAGCTCCGCCTCGGCGAACGGCACGGGTTCGGCGGCGTCCGGGCTCCAGGCCCGCAGCTCGTCCCAGCGCTCGAACAGCGCCTGCGGGTCGGCCGGAAACCGCCCACCGCCGGCCTTCTCGATGTCGATCGCGCCGCCGTCGGCCAGCAGCACCGCCCGGCCGGCAAGGTTGGCAACCCGCATGAGCTTCCCTTCGTCCATCGGCTTGTCACCCCGATTCAACGAAGGCCGGGCCCACGGCCGCTTGCGCGCCCAGCCCAAAGTCTCGCCGCCGATTGGTCCCAGCGGTGACCCCGCCCGCGCTCAGCGCCCCGACGGGATGCGGCGCCGGCACCAAAGGGCCGCCTCCTCCGGCCTCGAAGGTTCGCTCCCCGCTCGGCCGGATGGTGGGAGCCGAGGAGGTCAGGCGTCGTCGCGCTGGTGGAGCGCGGCGACCACCTCGGCGACGCCCGCGTCGGTGAGTACGAGCGGCCGGTAGCCCTCGCGGGCCAGGAGCCCGCCGGCGATGCTCGCGCGGCGGCCGGAGGCACAGGCGACGAGCACGGGCCGCTCCGGGTCGAGCTCGGCCGGAACGCCCTGGGTGAACAGGTCGGGCAGGAAGCGCTCGACGGCGCCCGCCAGTCGCGTCCGCTCCCGCTCGCTGGGCATCCGCACGTCCAGGAACTGGGCGTCGGTCTCGGTCAGGCGGTGGACGAAGGCGTCCAGGTCCAGCAGCTCGTACGCCTGCGTGGCGTCCTTTCCGAGGTCGCGGACGACGCCCCGCACGGTGTCGACCCCTACCTGGGCCAGCTGGGTGACGGCCTCGGTGACGTCCTGACCGGGCTCGGCGACCAGGGTGATCGGCTGCCGATAGGGGAGCAGCCAACCTGCCCAGCTGCCGAAGTCGTCGTCCAGCTCGATGCCCAGGGAGCCGGGGAGCATGCCACGGGTCTGAGCCTCGCGCGGCCGGACGTCGACGACGTACGTGCCCGCCGCCGGTCGCCCGAGCTCGGGCACGCTCACGGGCGGCATGGGCGGCACGCCGAGCGTGTTGGCCGGGCCCATGTGCCGGTAGAAGCCGGGGATGGGCATGGGCGCGGCCAGCAGCGCATCGGCGAACTCCTCCGGGTCCTCGATCGCCAGCAGCGGGTTGTCCTGCCGTTCGGCCCCGATGGTGGAGGTCAGCTTGCCGGAGCCGGTGGCGGTGCAGAACGAGCCCTTCCCGTGGGTCGGGTACAGGCCGACATCGGGCGGTAGCGCGGCCAGCCGGCGTAGCGAGACGTACTGGAGCCGGGCCAGCGAGCGGGCCCGGTCGGGACCGAGCAGATCGGGCCGCCCGGCCGAGGCGACCAGCAGGCTGCCGCCGGAGAACAGCGCGACCGGTTCGCCGCCGATGAGCACGAGGTAGCTCGTGTGCTCGGGGGTGTGGCCGGGTGTGTGAACGGGCCGGAGGGTCAGGCCGCCACCGCCGTCGATGTCCTCCAGGTGGAAGGCGGGCGTGTGCCGGTACGCGGGCGCGGCGGCCGCGGGCAGCACCAGCTCGGCGCCGGTACGCAGCGCGGCCTGCTCGGCGCCGGAGACGTAGTCGTTGTGCAGATGGGTCTCCAGCACGAATCGGACCTCGGCGGCACACTCGGCGGCGGCCCGCAGGAAGCGGTCGATGTCGCGCTGGGGATCGACGAGGACGCCCATGCCCTCATGGGTCAGCAGGTAGGTCTGGTCGCCCAGGCCGGGCGTCCGGAACGACATGACGTCCATCGTTCTTCTCCTCAAATCGAACAAGGCCGACCAGTCAACTGCCCAAGGAAGCCCGTGTCGTGTCAGTGGCGGCGTCAGGGCGGCGGCGGCCCGGTGTCAGAGCGGTCGGCGATGGTTGAGCCCATGAACGGAACAGCGAACGCGGCGCCCACAGGCCGCACTTCACCAGCCGTCCGTTCACCCGAATCTCTCGTCGCAGATCTGAAGGAGCACCCCATCATGTCCGTCACCCTTTCCGGCCAGGACACGCTCACCCTGCGGACCGCCGCCTGGGGCGCCGTCTCGCTGATGTCCGCCGCCGGTGCCGCCGGCTCGGCCCACAAGGCCGCCACCGAAGGCAGCATCGCCCTGACCTCCGCGACCGGCCCCGTCGGGCACGTGCTCACCAAGGCGCCCAAGGGCGTGAAGTACGGCAAGACCGTCGCCGCACTAGCCGACCAGGTGCTGCCCGCCTTGACGGCAGCCATGAGCCTGCTCAAGCAGCAGGACCCCACCGAGGCCGGCAACTTCCGCCGCACCGTCATCGTCGCCGTCGAAGCGGCCACCCGGCCCCACAAGGGCGAGCCCAGCCCCACCATGACGGAGATGGCCCGCAAGATCACCGAAGCCCTCGACGCCTCCTGACGAGATGTGCATGCCGTAACCGGACATCGGCTACGGGCTGGGCGTGCCGCTTCCCCGTCGCTGGATCTCGCCAGATTCTAAAATATCGTTCTAGTATCGGAAGGGAGGGTTCCTCAGTCGGCAAGGAGAGGACAGCCATGGGCGTACTGGAAGGCAAGGTCGCGGTCGTCACCGGAGCGAGCAGGGGCATCGGCGCCGCGATAGCGGTAAGGCTGGCCGCTGAGGGTGCGAAGGTCGTCGCCGCCGCCCGTACCGTCGACGCGTCGCAGAGCCGCCTCGAAGGGACGATCGGCGACACCGTCGCCCGGATCGAGGCGGCCGGTGGCACCGCCTTCGCCCAGGCCACCGACCTGTCGCGGGAGCAGGACAGGCGGGCGCTCGTCGAGGCGGCCGAACAGCGGTACGGCACGGTCGACATCCTGGTCAACAACGCCGCGGTCACCTACTTCACGCCGGTGTCGGACTTCACCGACCGTCGCTACCACCTGATGTTCGAGGTGCAGGTCAACGCGCCCTTCCACCTCGCCCAACTGGTGATGCCCGGGATGCGGGAACGCGGCGAGGGCTGGATCCTCAACATCTCCTCCATCGCCGCCCGCCACCCGACGTTCCCGCCCGGTCCGCACGCCGGTTTCGGCGGCACGGTGTACGGCATGTGCAAGGCCGCCCTCGAACGCTTCACCACCGGCCTCGCCGCCGAGCTCTACGCCGACAACATCGCCGTGAACGCGCTGTCGCCGAACCAGGTCGTCCCCACCCCGGGCACCCTCTTCCACCGCCTCACCACCGACGACGACCCGAACGCCGAGCCTCCCACCGTCATGGCCGACGCCGCCCTGGCCCTGTGCCACCGCCCGGTCGCGGAGCTCACCGGCCGCATCGCGTACTCGCAGGACTTGCTGACCGAACTCCAGAAGGGCTGAGGCCGGGGTCGCCCGCGGGCTGCCGGCCCCATCACTCCGGCCGCGTACGGCGCTCGCGCCCTTCCCCCGCCGGGCGTCCGAGCAGCTTGTCGATGTTGCGGCGCTCGCGTTTGGTGGGCCGCCCCGCGCCCCGGGCCCGGACGGCCACCGTCACGGTCTCCTCGCGGGGAGGCGGCGGAGGGCTCTTGTCGACGTAGCACTCGGCGGCCACGGCGGCGCCGACGCGCTTGGTGATGACCCGGGAGACGACGACGATGCGCTCGCGCCCCTCGTGCCGCAGCCGGATCTCGTCGCCGGCCCGGACGACGTGCGCGGGCTTGACGCGTACCCCGTTGACCCGGACGTGGCCGCCCCGGCAGGCGTCGGACGCGATCGACCGAGTCCTGGTGAGCCGGACCGACCAGATCCAGCTGTCCACCCGCGCACTCACCTGCTCACCTGCCACTCCGACACCCTACTGAGTGCCGTGACACCCCGTCGATCGCGCAGGAGCCGGGTGCGCTGACATGCGCGTGCCGGATGCGGCCGATCCGATCCCCTGCCCGCGGGGTGGATCAGACGGCGGCGTCGGTGGAGCGGCTGAGCTCCTCCCAGCCGGCCATGTCCTGCAGCCGGGATGCGAGCTCGGCGCGAATGCCGTCGATCGCGTCACTGCCCAGCACCAGCCGCAGGGGTGGGTTGCCGCTGTGGACGGCGGTGACGATGGCGCCTGCGGCCTTGGCGGGGTCGCCTGGCTCCTGGCCCCGCATCGAGTCGATGGTCGTCCGGAAGGCGCCGACGCTGCCGTGATATGCCTCCGGCACCGCGGTGACGATCTTGCTCGCGTTGATCTGGGTACGGAAGGCCCCGGGTTCGACGATCATTACGCGGACGCCGAGCGGGGAGAGCTCCTGGGCGAGCGTCTGCGACAGGCCTTCCAGGGCGAACTTGCCCGCGTGGTAGGCGCCGAATCCGAGGAAGGTGACTTGCCCGCCCATGGAGCTCATCTGCACGATCGTGCCGCTGCCCTGCTCGCGCAGGTGCGGCAGGACCGCCTTGGTGACCTCGGCGGCGCCGAAGAACAGCGTGTCCATCTGACTGCGCAGCTGGTCCATGTCGAGGCCCTCGACCGCGCCGAAGAGCAGGTTTCCGGCATTGTTGACCACGACGTCGATCCGGCCGTGGACGGCCAGTGTCGCCTCGACCGCATCCTTGATGGAGCCTGAGTCGGTCACGTCCAGCGTGGTGACGCTGACCTGGCCCTGGCCGAGCTCCACCAGATCGGCCAGGGCCTCAGGGCGGCGGGCGGTGGCCATCACCCGGTCGCCCGCAGCAACCGCGGCACGCACGAGCTCGCGACCGAACCCGGTGGAACAACCAGTGATCAGCCAGACCCGGGCCTGGCCGCCGGCGATGTCAGGCATGTGTGAATCTCCTTAGGTGTCGGGGTCGCCACGTGCTTCCCGCTGTCCACCAGCCTGTCCGGGGACCGTGATCCAGATCCAACACTCGCTTTCTGCCGCGCTACAGTCAGAAGCTGTGACCCATCCTGAGCTGCGGCAACTGCGGTATTTCGTCACGGTGGCCGAGGAGCTGAGCTTCACCCGGGCAGCGGAACGCCTGAGGATCGCCCAGCAGTCACTCTCCCAGCAGATCACCGCTCTGGAGCGCCGGCTGGGGGTGCGGCTGCTCGACCGAGACAGCCGTGGCACCCGGCTGACGGCTGTCGGAGGTACGTTCGTCTCCGAGGCCCGCGCCGTCCTGGAACGCACGGACCAGGCTCTCGCCGTCCTCCAGCGGGCGCGGCGGGGCGAGGTCGGCGATCTGCGCCTGGCCTTCCTGACCACCGTCGCCAACCACCTGCTGCCCCCGATCGTCCGAGCCCTGCGCGAGCAGTTGACGGACGTGCGCGTCACTACCGAGTCGACGGCCATCGGCACCCTCGTGGCGGGCGTCACCAGTGGGCGCTACGACGCCGCGTTCACCCGCCCGCCGCTGGCCGACGGCCTCGCGTCCCGAACGCTGACCAGCGAGCCCGTCTGCGCAGTCCTGCCCGAAGGTCACGTCCTGGCCGACCGCACCGAGCTGGATCTGCGGGACCTGGCGGAGGAACGCTGGATCCTCACCCCGCCGAGCTCATGGGAGCCCTGGCACCGGGCCTACAACGACCACTTTCACGAGGCGGGCTTCATCCCCGACGTCGTCCACACCGACGCCAACCCCCAGAACCTCCTCGGACTGGTAGCCGCCGGCGTCGGCGTTACCCGCCTGGCCCGCTCTTCCCGGAGCCTTCGCCGTACCGGCGTGGTTTTCGTCCCCATCACCGGCGCCTACGCCCCCACCGACGTCATCTGGCGACCGGGTAACGACAACCCCGCGCTCGTGCGTCTGCTCGAGATCGTCACCAACCTCGCGGCAACCTGCGATCTCACTCGAAGCGGATGATCGTGAGGCGGCCGTGACGGTGGACCGTTCTGCCCGAGCCTGACCCGTTCCCGTGCTGCGCCGTTGAGCTATGGGGAGCGGTTCTCATGAAGTTCTCAGGCGAATTTGTGGCACTTTCAACTGAAATTTATGACTATGGGGCAATGGACCGCGTGCCGCCGGAGGCCGGTGCGGCCGAGGCTCAGCTAGCCCAGGGGGCCGTGGCCGGGAGGAGGGCTCGGCGGTTCGCCGTCGCGGGCGGCGTGGTTGTCGTCGTGGCGGTGCTGGCGTACTGGCTGGGAAGCAGTGGTGGGAACGGCGAAGGGGCCGCGCCCAGGCCGAGTGCGACGCCGTCGCCCAGTGCGACGCTCGCGGTGCCCGACGTCTTCAAGAGGGTCGGGCCGTCGGTGGTGGTCATCCAGGCAGGGGAGTCGCTCGGAACCGGGGTGATCGCGGCCGAGGACGGGACGATCCTGACGGCGCACCACGTCGTCAAAGGCACCAAGGACGTCAACCTGACGTTCGCGGACGGCACCAAGGCGAAGGCCGTCGTCGCCTCGTCGAATCCCAAGCGCGACGTCGCGATCCTCAAGCCCGCGGAGCTGCCGGAGATCGTCGTCCCGGCGACGATCGGTGGCGGCGTGGCCGTGGGCGCGCCGGTCGTGGCGATCGGCAATCCGCTGGGCCTGACGTACAGCGTCTCCACCGGAGTCGTGTCGGGCCTGAACCGGACCGCCGAGAAGGACCTGAGCGGGCTCATCCAGTTCGACGCCTCCGTGAACCCGGGCAGCTCCGGCGGTCCCCTCCTGGACGCTCGCGGCCTGGTCATCGGGATCGTCGTCTCGATCGCCGACCCGGGAGGCGACGAGGCGTTCGCCGGCATCGCGTTCGCGGTGCCGATCGGCGTGGCCCTGGGCGGTTCCGACGGCGACGGCCCGCCGGGCGAGGGACCCCTGATCTGACCGACGAGAAGGAACGCCATATGACCTCGACCAAGTCCCCCGAGTCGGCCCAGGCCCATCCACTCGAACAGGTGCTGTTCGAGGTCAAGCGAACGATCGTCGGCCAGGACATCCTGCTGGAGCGCATGGCCGTCGCGCTGATCGCCGACGGCCACCTGCTGGTGGAGGGCGTGCCCGGCCTGGCCAAGACACTCGCGGTGCGGTCGCTGGCCGCCGCGATGGCCGGGAGCTTCCAGCGCGTCCAGTTCACCCCCGACCTGGTGCCCGCCGACCTCGTGGGCACGCGGGTCTACCACCAGCACTCCGGCGAGTTCAGGACGGAGCTCGGCCCGGTGTTCGCGAACCTGCTGCTGGCCGACGAGATCAACCGCGCCCCCGCCAAGGTGCAGAGCGCCCTGCTGGAAGTGATGCAGGAGCATCAGGTGACGATCGGCCGTGAGACGTTCCGGGTGCCGGAGCCGTTCCTGGTCATGGCGACGGAGAACCCGATCGAGTCGGAGGGCACGTACCCGCTGCCCGAGGCGCAGGTCGACCGGTTCATGATGAAGGTCGTCGTCGACTATCCGACGCAGGCCGAGGAGCGGGCGATCGTCGACCGGGCGCTGCGGCCGCCGGAGCCGCCGCAGCCGATGGTGACGGCCGAGGACCTGATGGCGATGCGGGTCCGCGCTCAGGAGGTGTACGTCGATCCGGCGGTCGTCGACTACGCCGTACGGCTGGTCTCCGTGACGCGCTCCCCGGCGACGGGCGGGCTCGGCGAGCTGGAACGGTACGTCACGTACGGGGCGAGCCCGCGGGCGTCCATCGCGCTCGTCACGGGCGCCCGGGCGCTGGCGTTCCTGCGCGGACGCGACTACGTGCTGCCGCACGACCTGTCCGAGCTCGCGCTCGACGTGCTCCGTCACCGCCTCGTGCTGTCGTACGAGGCCCTCGCGGACGACGTCGACGCCGACACGATCGTCTCCAGGGTGCTCGGGGCCGTCCGGGCGCCCGACGTCGTCCTGCAGAGCCGTTGAGCGCGATGGCCACCGCCCCCGAGAAACTCCTGCTCCGCCTGGAGTGGAAGGTCGTCCGCAGGCTCGACGGCCGGCTCCAGGGCGCCCACCGCACCACGTACCGCGGCTCCGGGATCGACTTCACGGGGCTGCGCGCGTACAGCGAGGGCGACGACGCCCGCCACATCGACTGGAACGTGACCGCACGCCTGGACGAGCCGCACCTGCGCGTGTTCACCGAGGACCGCGAGCTCACGGTGTGGCTCGTGCTCGACCGGTCGGCGTCGATGACGGCCGGGCGGCCGGGGCGCGGCAAGCACGACGTACTCGCCGAGCTGGCGCTCGTCCTCGCCCGGCTGTTCGGACGGGGCGGCAACCGCGTCGGCGCGCTGCTGTTCGACACCGGGATGCTGCGCGTCGTGCCGCCCGGCACCTCCCGGCGGCACGCGCTGCGGATCGGCGCCGAGCTGGACCGCACCTCCGCGGCGCACGGCGGCGCCACCACCGACCTGGCCGAGATGCTCGACGCGGCCGGACGGCTCGCGCGCCGCCGCGCGCTCATCGTCGTGCTGTCGGACTTCATCGGCGAAGGCGACTGGGAACGCTCGCTCCAGCGCCTGGCCAGGCGGCACGAGGTGGTCGCCCTGCGGATCGTGGACACGGCCGACGACGTGCTGCCCGAAGCCGGGCTGATCGTGGTCGAGGACGCCGAGACCGGCGAGCAACTCGTCGTCGACTCCGCCGACCCGCTGCTCCGGGTACGCTTCCACGCCGCCGTCGACGCCCGCGACGCCCGGCTCACGGCGGGCATGCGCCGGGCCGGGGTGCCCGTGCACCGCGTCGACACCGACCGCGACCTGGCCGAGGCGCTCGTCGAGGTCGTCGCCCGTACCCGGGACCGGTCGTCATGAGGTCGGCGAAGGAGGCCTCATGACCCTGTCCTCACCGCTGCTCCTCGCCGTCGGACTGCTGCTCACGGTGGCGCTGGCCTGGGCTGCCGTCGTCTCGGCGCGCCGCCGGACGGCCGCCCTCGCCGCGGCCGGGGTCGCCGCGCCGGACGGCCGCCGGGCGTACCTCGGGATCGGCCTGACGGTCGCCGGCGTCGGGGTGCTCGCGATCGCCACCTCCGGACCGGCGGCCATGGTGCCGGTCCCGCGGACCTCGGGCACCGTCATCCTCGCCATGGACGTCTCCAACAGCATGGGCGCCGACGACGTCGAGCCCACCCGGCTGGCGGCGGCGCAGCGGGCGGCCCGCGCGTTCGTGGCGGCGCAGCCCGACAGCGTCGACATCGGGGTCGTCGCGTTCGAACGGGGGGCGCACACCACCGCCCGGCCCGACGCCGACCACTCCATCGCGCTCAAGGCCATCGACCGGCTGAAGATCGCCGGCGGCACCTCGCTGGAGACGGCCATCACGGCCTCGCTGATGGCGATCACCGGCAAGGAGGTGGCCGTCGACAGCGAGGGCGCCGCGCCCGACCTCGGCTACTGGCCGTCGGCGACGATCGTGCTGTTCTCCGACGGCCAGAACCTGGGCCGGGACGTCGAACGCGCCGCCACCCTCGCCCAGCAGGCAGGCGTGCACATCCACACCGTCGGCGTCGGCACCGCGGCCGGGGCCACGGTGAAGGTGGACGGCTACCACCTGCAGACCTCGCTGGAAGAGGACACCCTCACCTTGATCGCGCAGACCACCGGCGGCGCCTACCACCCCGCCTCCGACGCCGCGCGCCTCGACGGGATCGCCGACACGATCGACCTGCGGCTCACCGTCTCCGACGAGCCGCTGCCCCTCGCCGGCGGGCTGATCGGGCTCGCCCTCGCGCTGCTCACCGCAGGAGCGGCGCTCACCGTGCTCCGGTCCGGACGGGTGATCTGAATGACGTTCTCATGGCCGTGGGCGCTGCTGACCGTCCTGATCATCCCGCTGATCCTCGCCATCCGCTGGTGGGCGCTACGCCGCCGCCGGCGGGCCGCCGTCCGCGTCACCTCGATCTCGCTCGTACGCACCGCGCTGCCCGGCCGTACGCGCTGGACGCGCAAGA
Organism: Nonomuraea sp. KM90; assembly: GCF_052246675.1. Taxonomy (NCBI): domain Bacteria; kingdom Bacillati; phylum Actinomycetota; class Actinomycetes; order Streptosporangiales; family Streptosporangiaceae; genus Nonomuraea; species Nonomuraea sp. KM90. The sequence continues at coordinate 216,789 of NZ_JBQQCB010000007.1, forward strand.
TCCCCCCGGCACTGTTCATCACCGGACTCGCGCTGCTCGCGGTCGGAGCCGCGCGACCGCAGGCGTCGGTGCCGGTGCCGCAGACGTCGGCGACGATCCTGCTGGCGCTCGACACCTCCGGCTCCATGTGCTCCACGGACGTCGACCCCAACCGCCTCACCGCCGCGCGGAAGGCCGCCGCGGAGTTCATCGAGTCGCAGCGGGGTGGGCCGCGCATCGGCCTGGTCACCTTCAACGGCACCGCCGGCCTGGTCGTCCCGCCCACCGACGACACCGACTCGTTGGTCGAGGCGCTGGACAACCTCACCGTGGCCCGCGGCACCGCGATCGGCCAGGCCATGCTCGCCTCGATCGACGCGATCGCGGAGGTCGACCCGTCGGTCGCCCCCACCGGCGCGGACCCCGGCACCGGAGGCTCCGGTGATGGCTACGCCGGCGCCGCGATCGTCGTGCTCACCGACGGCGCGAACACCCAGGGCGTCGACCCGCAGACCGCCGCCCAGGAAGCGGCTTCGCGCCGCCTCCGCGTCTTCACCATCGGCTTCGGCACCACGAACCCGGCCCCGATGGTCTGCGAGAACTCCCAGTTCGACGGCCGCGGCTTCGGCGGCTGGGGCGGTGGCTTCGGCGGGCGCGGCAGGTTCGACAGCGGCCGCAACATCCGCATGATCGACGAGCCCGCGCTCAAGCAGATAGCCCGGACCACCGGCGGCTCCTACCACCGCGCCGAGAACGCCGACCAGCTCCAGAGCGCCCTCGACACCCTCCCCGGCAGCTTCACCGTCGTCCGCCGGCAGGTCGACACGGCCGCCGCCTTCGCCGCCGGCGGTGCCGTCCTCATCACCGCGGCCCTGTCCCTCTCCCTCTGGTGGAACCGCCCCCGCACCCCGACCCGCTGACGGTCCGGCCGGGGGAAGCGTGCGCCACCGGGGGCTACCCCCTCGGCCGCACCGGACCCCGGAGGACGTGGCACGGGACCGCAGGTCAGCCGCGGGTGCCGGCCGGGACGTGCAGCGACAGGTGCGTGGACAGGGCGCGGAGGAAGTCCGGGGCGTCGAAGACCGCGCCCGCGGAGGCGACGCCGGTGGTCCTGGTCCGCCCGGTGAGGATGCGGTCGACCGCCTCCACCGCGAGCGGCGCGCTGACGGCGTAGATGTCCTGACCGGTGGCGGCCACGCGGCGTTCCGCGCCGCCGGAGCGGACGAGGACGTCGACGACGAAGGTCTGCGCGGAGCGGCCACGGTCGTCGACGGCGGCCGGTGCCGAGGGGTCAGAAGCGCCCAGGTCCGCGGCCGCCTTGGCGGTCATGTAGGTACGCACCTCCCGGACGTCCAGGTGGCTGGGAACGGTGACGACGTCGGCCATGGTGAACTCACCGATGACACTCTGCGGGCCGAGCGGAGCCGGGAAGGGCCACTCCAGGGTTGGCAGCGCGTCGTCGTGGTACTCCAGCCGTCCGCCGGTGAAGCGGACCCGGCGGCCACCCCGTCGCTGCCCCGAGACCACGCCCGAAGCGAGCGTACCGGTGGTGGGATGCCAACTGCTCAGACCGTAGGCGACGTGCACCTCGTCCGCGGCCGTCCAGTCGCCCATCGCGGTGGTGACCAGCAGGTCGCCGAGGCCGCCGTAGAAGGCCATCGCCGGAACCACCACGGTGCCCGCGGCCCGGGCGCGGTCGGCGAAGTGCGCGAACGTGTCGACGTTCGCCTCGATCTCGGCCGCCACGTCGACATACGGGATGCCGGCCCGCAGCGCCGCCTCGACCAGCGGGCCGGCGGTCGTGGCGAAGGGCCCGGCACAGTTGATCACGGCTGCCGCGCCGTCCAGCGCCCGGTCGAGCGAGGCCGGGTCATCGACCGAAGCCTGCCGCGCCGCCAACCCCGGGTGGGCCGCCACCAGCGCCACCAGCTTGTCCTGGTCGCGACCGAGGAGCAGCGGGACGTACCCGCGCTCAATCAGCTCCGCGACCACGAACCGCCCGGTGTGCCCGTAGGCGCCGAACACCGCCACGTTCTGACCCGATCCCATGCCTGCTCCCGCGTTCTTCGAAGTGATTCAGTACGCAAATCCTGTCCCTGCTGGCACACCTGTGCCTAGTGTCCGAAACGACACGACCCATACAATTTCCGACATGAACTCGTTCCCGCGCTCCGTCGCGGTCGCCGCCACCGACGGGATGCTGCACTTCGAGCTGGCCCTGGCCTACGAGGTCTTCGGCTCCGCTCCCGACGCCCTGCCGGGCCCCTGGTACGACGTCAGGGTGTGCGGCACGCAGGCCGTCCGGGTCGGCCGGTTCCACCTGGAGCCGGACTGCGGGCTCGACTGGCTGGCGCACGCCGACACGGTGATCGTCCCGGCCCTGGCGGACGTCGACGAGGACCCGCCGGCCGACCTGGTCGAGGCGGTGCGCGTGGCCCACGAGTCGGGCGCGCGGGTGGTCTCCCTGTGCACGGGCGTGTTCGTACTCGCCGCCGCCGGCCTGCTGAACGGGCTGCGCGCGACCACGCACTGGGCCCACACCGGCCAACTGGCCGCCCGCTACCCCCAGGTGGAGGTCGACCCCGACGTCCTCTACGTCGACAACGGCACCGTGCTCACCTCCGCCGGCAAGGCCGCGGCCATGGACCTGTGCCTGCACCTGGTACGCCGCGACCACGGCTCGGCGGTCGCCAACGTGGTCGCCCGCCGCCTGGTCGTGCCACCCCACCGGGCCGGCGGCCAGGCCCAGTTCGTCTCCACACCGGTGCCCGCCCAGGACGGCCACCCCCTGGCCGAGCTGCTCACCTGGGTGATGCGCCGCCTGGACCAGCCGCTCACCGTGGAGGACCTGGCCCGCCAGGCGAACATGAGCTCACGCCACCTGGCCCGCCACTTCCGCTCGCTCACCGGCACCACACCGCTGCAATGGCTGCTGACCCAGCGGATCCGGCGCGCGCAGGAACTGCTGGAGACCACGGACGACAGCGTCGACACCATCGCCTCGGCCGCGGGCATGGGCACGGCGACAACACTGCGCCGCCACTTCCACCGCACGGTAGGCGTCCCACCGGACGCCTACCGGCGCACGTTCCGTGCATGAGACGGACGCGCACACGCCGGATCGCACCTGCGCGAGTTCCGCTTGCGGAGCCGATCCCGGCGGCTCAGCACGCGGATTACGCAATACAGCGCAATTCGAAATCCCATGCGTACAAGGCCGGCTTCAGAAGCTGACTGGCAGAAACTCCCGTTTGCCGATTTTACGTATGCGTCCCCTCCCCTGCATATGCCATATCCGCCGCCGCAGCCCGTCGCAAATGCATAACGCGTTTACCCGCAGTATCAGACGTGCTTTACTTCCGCCTTGTAAGCCACACCCTCTGGGAGGGCCCATGGGGGAGTTGGCCGGGATCGATCCCCTCGGCGCAGACAAGCTGATCCGCCAGATGGAGGCGGGCAAGGACGTCCTCGGCCGGACACGACCGGGACTCGAAGCAGCGATCGCCGAGGCGGGTCCGGACTGGGCCGGCCGCATGGGTGTCGCCACCATGCATCGCACCTGGGCGTTCTTCCACGAGTCCCAGCAGGACCTCAGATGGCGCATCGACATCCTCAAGCGCATGGTGCCGGCGCAGCAGAAGGGCATGCTGACCGCCACCCTGCCCTTCACCAGCCGGACGGAGGCGGCGCAGGCGGCCGAGGAGGACGCCGCGGCGATCACCGGGGCGCTCAAGCGCCACGATGAGCACCTCTCTCAGCAGAGCTGGAGCGAGGTGGACAAGGCGATGGCGGCGCTCAGGGGCCGGGTCGACGACCCTGCCTACGCCACGGCGCTGCTGGCCGCACTCGGCCCCAAGGCCTTTCAGAAGTTGTTCCGCGACTGGATGACCACGCAAGCCGGCGGGGATCGCCGAGGGCTGACCCCGGAGGCGGGCAAGCGGGCCGGCACCGGCTCACCGGGCCTGCTTGCCAGGGCCTTCGCCAGTGCGGAGAGCTCTGGGCGGCTCGGGCCGGAATGGCAGAAGATGGTGGAGAGCGCCCCATCGGACATCCTCACCGCCCTCGTGAGACTTGCCCCGCAGTCGGGCACGTTCCTCAATCGGGTGGCGGCCAATCTGCTGAATCGCCCACCGAACTCTGACGCGTTTCCCACCGATCCCAACTGGAACCTGTACAACCTGGCCACGGCATTCGCGGCGAATCCGGAGGCGTTCCAGCGATTCCTGGCCGAGCACCCGAAAGAGGCGGGAGTCCTGCTCGACGCCTACACCATCAGGTCAAGCGGCGTCCCTGCCTATGAGGCAGCGCTGGCACAGGCGTTGGACGGGGCGTTGCAGCCGAAATTCGGGTCGTTCGAGGTGCAGGAGCGTGCCTGGATCGTCGTCATCAACAGCATCGGGTCCGTTCACTCTCTCTGGATCGGCGGCAGTCTCGGCACCTTTCCCGATTCGCCGATCAGCCGGGTGCTGGCCAAGAACATCGGGCCAGTCCTCGACAAGCTCGCGCGAGGCCAGGCTGACAAGAGAGCTCAGGATGCGTACAAGCGAGCGGTAGCCGACGGGGTGGAGACTCCACCACTACCGCCGCCCTATCTGGCCGCCCGGGCTCCATGGGACACGGTCGACCCAGCCGTGAGCGCCCGGTTCTTCGGCGCGTTGATGCAGGACTCCGCCGCGGCCGCCACCTTGGCGAAACTGGGGAAGGAGTATGTCCAGCAGATGGACATGGGCCGCTTCCGACCCTTCGGCTCGGACAACTACAGCACGTCGGCGTTCTACAACTACGCCGCACGGGCGGGAGCGCTGGCAAGCCTGCTGCTGTCTGGATCGACCTACGCCGAGTGGAGCGACGACCAGTATGCGGAATGGCTCGCTGGAAGCATTCTCATGCCGGTTGACTACCTTGATCAGCTGGTGCCCGTCGCCGGCAAGATTCCGGGCACTGGTAAGGCGAAAATGCTCGACGAAATCAAAGACAGATTGAAGAAAATCATTACAGATCACATGGACGGGAAGACGCCGGAGGACGCGGGGACGGTTGCCACCAGGCTGGTCAATATGCAAGTGGATGCGATGATCAAGTCGCTGAAGGCAGCCGGACACGGTGGGCTGACGACAGACGAGCACAGCACGTTGAGGGATGCCGCGATGGGCCGAATGCTTGGCGCTCTGACCAACGCTCTCAAGGTGAGAGGTGGTTGATCATGTCCAAGCGGGTTCAGCTGCTCCGAGAGGCAGCCGAAAAGGAGTTGCTCGCCTCCACGTTCGCCGGCTATGCCACAAGCCTTGCCGGGACCTTCGACGGTTTGCCATCGCGACCAGGCGACAGCGATGCTTTCTGGAGAGGGGCGGCTGCGGATCGATATCTTGCGGATGCCGTCCGTCTCAGGCGAGAGATGGCCGATCTCGAAAGCTCGTGCTTGGCGACCGCCGAGGCCCTTCGGCGCCGAGCCGACCAACTCCGGAAGGAGGCGGCGCAGGTGCCCGACTCGGCGTGAGTGGGGTCAGGCGTCGCGAGGGTAGCATCCGGTCTTTCCGACGATCGCGATGTTGGGCGTGGAATCCAGGCGGGCGAAGAGCACGAAGGTCAATCGCGCTTCCGGATTGACCAGTACGGCAACGCTCGTGTCGTCTTCCCGCAGGTCGAGATTGTCGACAACCTCGTCGTGATAGCCCCTGCTGAAGAGTTCGCCTTTCAGTATTCCGACAAGGCTGATCGGGCTCTCCTTGGCCGGATTAGCGAAGCTGCCTTTGGCGATGTAGAAACGTCGCTGCTTATCGGGTCCACAGGTCGAGCTCTGGTCCGGGCCGTCTGCCCGTTCTTTCGTCAGCCCCGTTATCCCCGCCTCGACCCAGGACACCACGGCATCCCCATCGCTCACGAGCTTCTTGACAGCATCCGCCAGCGGCGGTGGTTCCGGCTCGCCAGAACAGCCCGTCAGGACCGCGAAACAGACAAGTGCCGCGGCAACTACCCTCGAAGACGCACCAAGGCGCACGGTCGGACCTTATCCGAGCAGGCTCCGCTCGTACATCGGATCTGCCCCAGCCATAGCGAGCTGCGATGAGGGGACACATCCTTTACCGCTGCGAGCGCTATTTCCTGGAACCAACGGGGCCGAATCGCCCGAATTTCCTATTGTCGGAAGGCTCCGCCGGCCGCGGCGGCGTCGTGCCTGGAATGGCGTCACGCCCGTGGCCCCTCAGAGACAATGACAGGATGCGTGAGCTGGTCGTCGTCCGGAACCCGGATCAGCAGTCCCGCCTGCCCTACCTGATCCGGCTGCCGCTCGGGGAGGGGCTGTTCCTGCGCGCGGGCGGCACCTGGCCGCGGGAGAAGGCGATCTACTGCTACCCGGTCGGGCCGGAGGAGTGGCCGGAGGAGCCGGAGGTGGTCGAGCGGGTTCCGGTCCGCTCGTGTGTACGGCGGGGCGCGGCGATCGATCTGGTGCTGGACCGGGCCCGGGAGAACCGGTCGCAGATCGTCTTCACCAAGGCCCGCGGCCGGGACGCGATCTTCTGGCAGACGGCCCGGGTGCGCAGGCAAGCCCGCCCGAACGTGACCACCCCCACCGCGCGCGCCTCCGGAGTCGCGGCCCTGCCGATCGTCGTGGACAGTGGCGAGCGGTACGCCTACAAGTTTCCCCGCCAGCAGGTCGAGCTCGTCCGACGGCGGTTGCCGTGCGGCGACTACGGCGTCGAGATCGCCGGGACGCTGCACGCGGCAGTGGAGCGCAAGAGCCTGGCCGACCTGGTGGGGTCCCTGCTCAACAGCCGGCTGAAGTACCAGCTGACCGAGCTGGCCGCCCTTCCGCACGCCGCGGTGGTGGTGGAGGACCGTTACAGCCAGGTGTTCAAGCTGGAATACGTACGCCCGGCGGTGGTCGCCGACGGGATGGCCGAGTTGCAGGTGGCCTTCCCCAGCGTGCCGATCGTGTTCTGCGAGAGCCGGCAGCTGGCCGAGGAGTGGACCTACCGGTTCCTGGCCGCCGCCTACGCCGCCGCGGATCACCCAGCCGAGGCGGCGCCGGCCGTACCGGCGACGGACGAGCCCGTGACGATGCCGGAACCAAGTACGGCCGAGGTTCGTGCCTGGGCTCGTGACCACGGTCTGGACGTGCCGGCCAAAGGGCGGCTTCGTCCGGAGGTGTGGCAGGCGTACCGGCGCGCCCATTCGTAGGCCACCGGCGGGGGCCGCATCGGAGCCAGGCACGGTCGTTCTCGACCCGTACCCGACGATAGTGCGCCTTGGCGGAAGCGTCATGGCGTCGGGTCGTAGGGCGTGGTCGAACCGGGGTCCGGGGCATCGGCCGATTCGCCGGACTGAGCGGGGCCGAGTGTCCGGGGGAGTTCGAAGAGCTCGAACAGGTCCGGGTCGCGGAACGCGACGATCTGCGTGATCCCCGCGTCGGAGGCCGAGAGGACCATCACGGCGTGTATGTGGTGAACGCCGTCCGGGCCGCGCTGGTACATGGCGACCGCGGGCTGCCCGTTGGCCGCGGTGGGCACCATGCGGCAGGCGCCTGGCACGGTGAGAACCCTGGTCCTGAAGAACCGGCCGACGGGCTCTCGCCCGGCGAACCAGGTCGGAGTGGGCGGCATCTCCAGCACGGCGTCCTCGGTCAGCAATTCCATGAGGGCGGCGATGTCGGCGTTCTCGAAGGCGGCGACATAGCGGTCCAGCAGTTCCCGCCGGCGCGTGCCGGAGATCTCGTGCGTGTCGTCCTCGGCGGGTGCCGCCTGGCCGAGCTGTGCTCGAGCGCGCTGCAGGACGCTTTTGACCGCGGGGACGGAGATGCCGAGCATCTCGGCGACCTCCGCCGCGCGCAGCGCCAGTACGTCGCGCAGGATGAGGACGGCGCGCTGGCGCGGGGGCAGGTGCTGCAGGGCGGCCATCAGGGCGAGGCGCACGCTTGCGCGCGCGGCGACGATGGTGGCGGGATCGCCGGAACCGGCGGTGAGCAGCCGGTCGGGGAAGGGCTGCAGCCACGTCACCTCCGCCGGCGGCGCCAAGGGGCCTTCGGGGTCGTCGGCGGGACCGCCGAGGCCCGATGGCAGCGGCCGGCGCTTGCGGTGCTCGAGTGCGGTGAGGCAGACGTTGGTCGCGATCCGGTAGAGCCAGGTGCGCAGTGACGCCCGGCCTTCGAACGCCTCGTACGAGCGCCACGCGCGCAGGTAGGTCTCCTGCACGAGGTCCTCGGCGTCGTGGACCGAACCGAGCATGCGGTAGCAGTAGGCCAGGAGCTCGGGCCGGTACGGGGAGGTCAGCCGGGCGAAGAGGTCGTTGTCCGGCATCACCGTCGGCCGGGCCCGCCCGCCGTCCGCCGGGTCGAACGTCCCGAAGGTGGCGTTGAGGCGGGGTGCCGGGCGTTCGGCTGCATGTGGCTCATCGTCCACTGGATCGCCGGCGTACGTGCGGCCCATCCGCGTCACCGTCCGGCGCCGGGCCGGTCGGCGAGTTCGACGAGCTGCACGTAGTTTCCGACCGGATCCTCCACCGTCGCGATGCGGCCCGGGCCGAAGTGCTCCACCGGGCGGATCCACTGCGTGACGCCCAGCGCCTTCAGATGGGTCACGACCGCGTCGATGTCCTCGACGTAGAAGTTGATCAAAATCCTGCCCGGTTCCCGGGTGCTCTGCTCGAGATCGTCGCGGCGGTCGAACACCAGCCGTCCGTCGCCCACCATCAGCACGGTGCCCGGCCCGGCCGCCGGCGCGAAGGCCGCGCGGTACCAGTCGCTGAGCCGTTCCGGATCGTCGCTGCCCAGCACCAGGCCGCCCAGCCGGATCCCCGTCGTTGTCGTCATGATCGTGTCCTCTCGGTCGTCATCGGGATCCCGTCACCTCTATCGACTCGGCGGTCCGCCGAAAGGAATCGGTCCGGGCGGCTGGAGGCGCTGCACCATGGGTGGCACGCGTCAGGACGGTTCGTCCAAGGTCTGACGGTGGTCAGTCCGCGATCAGGCCGCCGGTGAGGTTGGCGACCGCCCCCGTGATCGCGGACGCGCGGTCCGAGGCGACGAAGGCGGCCACGTTGGCGATCTCAGCGACCGTGGGAAGCCTTTTGCGCAGTGTCCGGTCCTCCATGCGGGCCAGGAACGCGTCGCGGCTGATGCCGTAGGCATCGGCGTGCAGGCCGTACACCTCGGAGAGCTGCGGCGTCTCCGGCATGCCCGCCGCGTTCAGGCAGACGACTCGCACACCGTGCGGTCCGAGCTCGGCGGCCAGCCCCCGCGACAGCGCTTCGATCGCCGCCCATGCCGGTGCCATGCCTCCCATGAGCGGGACCGCCGTCCGCGACGGGCTCGCCGTGATCGTCAGGATCACGCCCGACCCCTGGCCGGTCATACGCCGTGCGGCGGCTCTCGCGGTCAGGAAGTTGGCCTTGGGGTAGGTGGCCATGGGCAGGTCGAAGCCGTCCGGAGACAGGTCGACGATGCGGGTGCCCTGGATGCCGGTCTGCGGGAGGCTGATGGCGTTGAGAGAGATGTCGATGGACCCCGCCTGCCGCACCACCGCATCGGCGTGCGCTTCGACGGCCTCCGCATCCAGCACGTTCACCGTGGCGACCTCTGCGACGCCGTTCGAGGCCCGGATCCGCTCCGCCACCGCCTCCAGCGCGGCGCCGGTGCGCCCGGCGAGGAAGACCCGTGCACCCTCCGTGGCGAAGGCGTGAGCGACCGCGCTCCCGATCGCTCCGCCTGCTCCGTAAACAATCGCGTTCTTCTTTTCGAGCAGCACCGTTTCTCCTGGTGTGGACTGCGGAGTTCCGTCACACCTGTCGACTCGGGGGCCCGCCGAAAGGAATCGGTCGATGGGGGGTCGTCCATGCCGCGGTGGTGCCCGTCTCGCGGGCGGCTGCGCGGGTCGGCCTGTCATCAAGCGGCGTCGAGGGCTTCGGTGATCTTGCGGGCCATCTCCGTCATGGTGGGGCTGGGCTCGCCCCTGTGGGGCCGGGTGGCCGCTTCGACGGCGACGATGACGGTGCGGCGGAAGTTGCCGGCCTCGGTGGGGTCCTGCTGCTTGAGCAGGCTCATGGCTGCCGTCAAGGCGGGCAGCACCTGGTCGGCTAGTGCGGCGACGGTCTTGCCGTACTTCACGCCCTTGGGCGCCTTGGTGAGCACGTGCCCGACGGGGCCGGTCGCGGAGGTCAGGGCGATGCTGCCTTCGGTGGCGGCCTTGTGGGCCGAGCCGGCGGCACCGGCGGCGGACATCAGCGAGACGGCGCCCCAGGCGGCGGTCCGCAGGGTGAGCGTGTCCTGGCCGGAAAGGGTGATGGACATGATGGGGTGCTCCTTCAGATCTGCGACGAGAGGTTCGGGTGAACGGACGGCTGGTGGAGTGCGGCCTGTGGGCGCCGCGTCCGCTGTTCCGTTCATGGGCTCAACCATCGCCGACCGCTCTGACACCGGGCCGTCCCCGCCCTGACGCCGCCACTGACACCACGCCGGTCAGGAGGTGGCTTCGGATGCCGAAGCGCGGAGAGCCGCTGCGATCCACCCGAAGGGCACCGGACCTTCCCCGCCCTCACCGGCCGGCGTCCCGTTGATCACGGCCACCAGGGACAGGTACCTGCCATGAGTGCTGTCGAACCGCGACTCGGCGTCCGTCTCCTTCCGGAGCTCCGCACGCTCGATCTCCTCGACCAGGACGAACCTGGTGGCCAGGTGGTTCAGGAACTCGGCGGTGGCGCGCTTGCCGGCGAGTTCGGCGGTCGCGTGCGCCAGACGTACGCTGACCTCCCGCGCCCGTGGCGAGTCCGCTGCCAGCCCGGAGCGATACGCGGCGACGATCTCCTCCATGATCTTCGTCCCGGTCGTGTAGATGAAGTCCTGCACCGGTGTGGCGGTCATGAGCCGTCCCTGCGGGGTGGAGTAGGTCTCCCGCAGGTAGGAGCGGACTGCGCCGCGGAACTCCGCGTCCCGTACCAGGTCGGCCAGCTCGATCCAGGCTTCGAGCTGGGCGGCGGTGGGATCGTCCGGTAGCCGGGGCCGGATCGTCCGCAACCGGTCGACGAAACCGGGGGACACGTCGAGGTCTTCGCCGACCTCGTTCCAGAATGCGTCGATGAGCCGCTCGCGCTCCTCATCCGACATCGAGACGAGCCTGTGCATCAAAGCCGCCTGCGCGACGGTGCCACCCTGCTTGACCAGGGTCCGCAGCACGGCCCGCCGGGCCCGGAGGTCGCGCTCCTGCCGCTCGACGAGTTCCAGGTGCATCGCGAAGAGATCGCGCAGTGACGTCTCACCGTCGAGCAGCCGGCGGATGTCGTCCAGGCCGGTGCCCAGGTCGCGGAGGGTACGGACGACTTCGAGCCGGGCGATCGCGCGAACGTCGTACAGCCGGGCGCCCGCACCGGTCAGGCGGGTGGGCGCGACCACCGCGGCGTCGGAGTAGAACCGGATGGCGCTGACGCTCAGACCGGTCCGGCGCGCGGCGTCCCCGATCGAGTAGAGCCCGTTGTCGTCCATGCCGCCACTATGGGACCTCGAGCGACTTGAGATACAACCTCCGGACGCGGTCGCCCATGGCCGGATCGGCTCGCCCGGCCCGTTGACGTCCCGGCTTCAGTGCCGGGTCGGCCGGTCTGCCGGAGAATCCCGGCACCGAATCGGCCTCCGGCGTCGCTGCTCATCGACAGAGTCACTGCCGCCGTCGCCGGCGCGTCCGCACCTGTGGGGCCGGGTCCTGGTTCGACGGTTCCGGGCGTTCGGTGCGGGTGGGGTTGCCGCGTACGAGCTCGTCGTGGATGCGCCAGCGGGCGGTGGTGACGGCGTGCTCCGCCGCCTCGTCGCCGCGTTCGATGCGCTGTCGCAGCAGCCGCATGGCGATGCGGCGGTTGAGGCTGAGCTGCCGCTCGGTGTCGACCACGACGACGATGCCAGTGGGCCGGTGGGTCGCCCGTACGGCCGTGCTCGCCTTGTTCCGGTGCTGGCCGCCGGGGCCGCCGGTGCGGCAGGCGACGATGTCGACGTCTGCTTCCGCGAACGCCGTGCGCGGGGTGTCGAGCCGGCACGGCCGGGCGATGACGTACCAGTTCTTTCGGCCGGTGCCGGCCCGGTACGGGCTGGGGGCCTGCCAGCACAGGGTTCCGGTCCACGAGGCGGCGAACGTCTCGGCGTCGTCTCCTGCGATCCGGACGAGGACCGATCGGTAGGTGCCCGGCCGGTCCCCGGGAACAGTCTGGGCCCGATGGGTCTCCAGCTCCTGCCGGGCGGCGTCGGCTTCCAGGCGGTGCAGCAGCTCGGCCAAGGCCCAGGCACACTCCTGCGGGCCCCGCCCGGCCGACAGGAGCAGGTGAACGCTCACGGCCGGCCGCGCTTACGGCGGCCACGGGGCGCGGACCCCAGGTCGGGCGTCTTGTAGGTGACCAGCGGGATCGTGGTGGCCACGGGCGTGGCCAGCCGGTGCTCGACGAGGTCGGCGATCACCTGCTCGATCCGCTTGTACGCCGTAGGCGCCTCCTCGAACAGCAGTTGCCGGTCGCCGCACACCACCAGCGACCCCACCGGCGTACGGCGCAGCTCCTCGACCGTGTGCTTGGCCCGCCCCCGGCGCAGGGCGTCCGCACGCGACATCTTGCGGCCCGCGCCGTGCGCCACGGAATGCCCGGCGTCCGGCCCGGCGTGGGCGGCCACGAGGTAGGAAGGGGTGCCTCGCGTACCGGCGATGAGCACGTCGCGGCCGTCACCCGGCGCCGCCCCCTTGCGGTGCAGGTAGCTCCCGTCGCGGAGCTCGACCAGGTTGTGGCACTGGTCGACGATCGGCTCGGTGGGCTCGGCCCCCAGCGCATGGGCGACCCGGGCGGCCAGCAGCCGCCGGTTGAGCGACCCCCAGCGTACGGCGTCGTCATGCATCGCCAGGTAGGCCTCGGGATCGGCAGCCGGGCCCGCGCCGTGGACCTCGGTGTGCGCCCGCAGGATCCGTTCGCCCAGCCCTCGGGAACCGCTGTGCACGATGAGCACCAGGTCGCCGGCGGCCAGCCCGAGACGGCCGGCGTGGTCCGGCTCGAAGACGGTCCCGATCCGCGCCAGCTCGACGAAGTGGTTGCCCCGGCCGACCGTGCCGAGCCCTTCGACGTGACCTGCGGGAATGTCGCCCTTCACCACGGCCCAGGCGGGATCGCCGGCATCCTGCTCAGGGTCCAGCGCCCGATCGAGGTCGGGGAACCGGGCGGCGAGCTTCTCGGGTACGGCGCGCTTGAGCCTGACGGGGAACACGGCGATGCCGCACCCGATGTCGGAGCCCACCAGGAACGGGTACAAGACGGTCGACGCCATGGCGGCGCCGATGGGGGCGCCCTTGCCGGGGTGCAGGTCCGGCATGGCGGCGACGTGCGACATGCCGTCGAGTGCGGCCACCTGGTGGCACTGCGCGACGGCATCGGACTCGATCCAGCTCGTGGGGGAGGCGAACACGGTGACCGTGGCCGTGGTGGCCGGTGGCCGGGGATGTTGCTGAGACAAGGACGCTCTCTTTGCTGAACGGGGCATGGGCGTGCGGCATCACGGCGCGCGAGTCGGCGCCGTGGAAATCTCGAAACAGCGGGTGCAATCCGTCAGCGCATCATGGAAACAACGTTCCCCGAGGCTCGCCGTACGAGGCAAGTGGTTTTCGACCGTACGGGCCGGTATGCCCGCAAGTCCCGTCGTCGCTTGTGCATGAGACCTCTCTCGCGTCGCCGTCGCGCACACCCGCGAGCTCCACGCTGCCGCTCACCCGCCACGTCTCACCCGGCCATTGCCGGGCGAAGATCCTGGCCGGCCTGTCGTTCGGGTCGGCGGATACCGAGGTGTCCCAGAAGTGGCACTCGATGAGCTCGGCAACCGAAGCCGACGCGCGAGCCGGCATCGGCGGCTGTTTCCGGCACCTCGGCCGGGGGCAGGGACTGCGCCGCAGCATCCGGGCCGACGACTCGCCGGCTCACCTGTTCGCCTTCTACCCCGAGGCTGGGGGGAGTCGCGTGGATTCATGCCGATCACCACGGTGAACCTCCGGTGTTCACCCTGCTGCGCTGTGCCCCGCGGCGTCGTCCAGGGCGATCGTGCCGGTCGAGCCGCGCATGCCGAACCCGTGGCGCCACCGCGCCCGCTCCTGCGGCGTGGTCAGCAGGTCGATGCGGGCGGTGGTCAGGCGCCGCCAGGTGCCGCCTGTCTCGGCGTACGAGGTGATCGTGGTGCCGCCTGACAGCACCAGGGCGAGGCGGTCGCCGGGCGCGAGCGACAGACTGGCGCTGTTGGGATCGTGGCGGAATTCGCCGTCGACCCGCACGTCGATGCCGATCTCCTTGCGGGTGTTGTTGTACCAGGCGCCGATGTAGTTGCCGGCGTCCTTGACCCGGCCGACGAACACGCTGTCCTCCGCCTCACCGGTGCTCGCGAACGCGCCCAGGGTGATCACGCTGACCGTGTCACCGGAGGACGGCGCCCCGGGCAGGGCGAACCAGCCGAAGAACGGGCTCTGACCCTCGCCGGTGAGCCTGCCGCCATCGACCTTGACCACCGGCATCACCTCCTCGCTGTAGGGCTGGTAGCCGTCGTGGCCAGCCGCGGCGCCGTCGAAGCCGTCAGCCACGTCGACCGCCGGGTACGCCCTGCGGTCGATCACCGGCGGGGCGACGGCGGATGCGGTGGCCGCAGCCTTCTCGCCGCCGCCCTCGTTCCCGGCCAGCCAGGAGGGCACGAGCAGTACGCCCGCGGTCACGGCCAGCGCCACCAGCACGGCCCCGGCCGCGACCAGCGACCCGCGCGAGCGCCTGGGCCGCCCCTTCGCTCCGTCCAGGGCCGAGGGCGCGGTGGGCACCGCCGGCGGAGCGGACCGCGGCTTGTCCTCGAGCGTCTGCTCGGCGGCGCGGCCGGGTCGTACGGCGCCGCGGCCGTCGCCGGAGGTGAGGTCGCGCAGCAGGCGCTCGGCGGTCGGCCTGTCGGTGGCGTCCTTGGCCAGGCAGGACGCCACCATCGCGCGCAGCGGCTCGGGCACCCCGGACAGGTCAGGCGGGTAGTGCAGGATGGCATGCATGATCGCCGGCACTTGGGAGCCGGTGAAGGCCCGTCGCCCGGTCGCCGCGAACACCATCGTGGCCGCCCAGGAGAACATGTCCGAGGCGAGCGTGAGCGGCTGGTCGCTGAGCTGCTCCGGCGACATGTACGCCGGAGTGCCGGCAACTTGGCTGGTGGTGGCCATGGCGTCGAGGGCGCGGGCGATGCCGAAGTCGATCACGACCGGCCCCTCGGGACCGAGGATCACGTTGCCCGGCTTGAAGTCGCGGTGCACGATCCCGGCGCGGTGGATGGAGGCGAGGGCGGTCAGCGTGCTGATCGCCAGCCGGTCCAGCCCGCCGCCGGCGCGGGGCCCGTCCCGCTTGACCAGCTCGTCGAGCGACGGGCCGGGGACGTACTCGCTGACGATGTACGGCTGCTCGCCCAGCATCCCGGTGCCGATCACCCGCGCCGTGCAGAACGGCGCGACGCTGGCGGCGACCTCCGCCTCGCGCAGGAACCGGCGCCGGACCTCCGGATCGGCGGCGAGCCGCCGGTGCAGCACCTTGACCGCCACCCGTCCCTCGTCGGGCGACTGCGCCAGGTAGACCGCCCCCTGCCCGCCTTCACCGAGGAGCCGCACGACCTGATGCTCACCGATACGTCCCGGGCCGCCCATGCCCACCACCCGAGAGTCCGTCACCGGCTCCCCCCGCCATTCGTAGCGATCTCACGCCACGCCCAGGCTATCCCGCACGGCCTATCCACCGGCCGCGAACGCGGACTCGCAGGCGACCTTCCCCGGCTGCGGCCCGGCGGCCTCAGCCGGTGTCGTGTGCCGTCCGAGCCCTCCCATGTCGGAAGACGGTCTCCGCAGGCGATGCAGCCCTGCGTCAGCCCCGTCCGAGGACGCAGAACTCGTTGCCCTCCGGGTCGGCCAGGACCTTCCACGAAACATCGCCCTGTCCGACGTCGGCGGCGGTGGCGCCCAGAGCCCGTAGCCGGGCCACCTCCGCCTCTTGACCGTCAACGGGGTCCGGCAGCAGGTCGAGATGGACGCGGTTCCACGCGGTCTTCCCGCCCGGCGACGCGCGGAGGAACTCCAGATACGGCCCGACACCCTTGGCGGAGCGCAGCCGCGCATGATCGTCGCTCACCTCGTGCACGGTCAGGTCCCCCGCCTCGCCCCAGAACCGGGCCATGGCCCGCGGATCCGCGCAGTCGACCACCATCGCGGCGATCGGCCCGGTATCCCGGTAGATCTCCCGAGGCTCCAGCACGCAGAACACGTTGCCCTCCGGGTCGGCCAGAACCGTCCACGGGACGTCGCCCTGCCCCACATCGGCAGGCGTCGCACCGAGCTCCTTCAGGCGCGCGACCAACTCCGCCTGGTGGGCCGCAGAGGTGGTGGCGAGATCGAGGTGCACGCGGTACTTCACCGTTTCGGGGTCAGGGACGGTGACGAAATCGAGGTAGAAGCCGGCGGGGTCCGGCCAGACGAAGCCCTCGGGTTCGAGGTTGGTCACGCCGGGGGCCTCGCTGGAAACACCCCAGCCGAGCGCCTCCGCCCAGAACCGACCGAGCGCCGAGTCGTCCCGGGCCTTGAAATTCACCTGTACCAGTCGCAGCGCCATGCCGCCGATCATATGCCCAGGTAGACGAGCGTTATGAGCCCCGCTAGCAGGCGCTACGCCACTTCCGTCCGTACGGTGTGCCTCCTCTCCGGGCACTGGAGGGCAGGCCACACCGCCGGCCCCGGCGGGCCGAAGACGGCACTGGCCGGGTTGCCGCCGCCCTCAGGCGATACGCCCGGAACCGTCCATGGGCGTCCCCCGGCTATCGATCATGAGCTGGAGGGATGCGAATCCACGAGCCACAGTCAGGCGGAGCCGACGGGGAGGGACCAGGCGGTCCCGTGCGTCGGCGAGATCGGGTGTCATGGCCTTCAGCGTGGTGCGGTCTCGGCTCCTTGCGTCGCTCAGTTTTCGAGGTACTGGCCGACACGGAACTATGGGTGCGGCTCACATTGACCGGCGCCTCCAGATCGGGCGAACTTGACTCATCTCAGCTTCGTGGGAGGTCTGATGGGACGACGTTCGTGGATACGAATAGCCGCGGCCCTCGTATTAGCAGCCGGTGCGCTGCTCACGACACCGGCCGCGGCGACCGCGACGGGGTCGGTGACGCTGGAGGCCGCCTACACCTCGGGCCTGGAGAACGGCTGGGCGCTCGTCGAGCGCTACAAGGACAACTCCACCGGGTTCCTGGCCGAGACCTACCCGCCCGACGGTCGCGGCGATCAGACGGGACAGACCAGGCGCCTGTTCGGCGACGTCGCCCGCCCGCACTCCTCGCGATTCCTGCTGTACCACGCGCCGGGCTGGCAGACGGGCACCAAGAACACTCCCGTGCTGCTGGTGCACGGCGCCAACCAAACCGCCGATCTGGCCTGGGCCAACCCCAACGCCAGCGGCTCGTACGGCTGCGGCCAGGCCAGTTGCCCCACCACCGGACTCATGCAGCACCTCAGCGGCCGGGGCTACAAGGTCTTCGCGATCGGCTTCCCGCATATCACCGGGGACGGCCACTACTGGGCTGAGCAGATCCACGACGCCGTCGCCAGGATCCGGGCGAAGACCGGTGCCGCGCAGGTGGACGTGATCGGCTGGTCGAAGGGCGCGTTCAACGCGCGCATGTACGTCTCGTCGATGCGCAAGTCCTGGGGCACGGCCTACGCGGGCGACGTCCGGAAGCTGATCCTCGTCGGCGGGCCGAACAAGGGCTTCGACTGGGGTTACCGGCACGGCTGGACCCACGATTTCGCGATATTTCCGGAATGCGGGGGCGCGCTGAACGCGCCCGCGCCCCACACCCAGATGGTCTGTTACGGCCTGTGGCGCAACCACCCCGAGCTGAGCTACGAGGGCGCCGCCTACCCGGGCTCCGACGACATGCTCTACCGATGGGACAACGTCTACCCGCTGTCCACCGCCGAGCAGGACTGGTACACCACCTATTACGGCGGCACCGGCTTCTACACCTCCGGCCGCGGCATCCAGTGGGCCATCGACAGAGGCTCGCTCGTGCAGTCCCTCATCAACGCGGGGACGCCTGCGAGCGTTCCGGTCTACCAGCTGTGCGGCAACATGCCGGACATGGCCCTGCTGCACAACGAGCACACAGGACCGTCCGACGGGGCCGTCTTCGTGGCGAGTTGCACCGCGCCCGACGGCCTCGCGAACCGGGCCGCCACGGTGACGCTCCCGCTCAACCACCTCAAGCTCGGCTGGTCGGCGACCGCCATGTCCCAGATCACGACCTGGCTCGGCTGACCGTCTCGCATGTCCCCCTTGTCGCCACCCTGGTTCCAGATTCCGGGCCAATCTGCCCCGTAGGAGCCAGGGTGGCGCTCCAGGGCTCCCGTTCCGTGTCCGCATCCGGACAGCGGTACGCGACCACCTGATCCGGTGCTCCCACGTCCAACTCCTGTCACGTTCCATTTCTCGATGCTCAGGAGTCCGGATGCTTCGTCGTCTCGTTCCCGCCACCGCCGTCGGGACAGCCCTGCTCGCCTCGACGCTCGTCGCCGCGCCGGCCGAGGCCGCGAACCCCGCGGTCATGTTCACGAAGGCGTACTTCGACTCTCCCGGCAGCGACAGGGGCGGCAACACCAGCCTGAACGGCGAGTACGTGGTCCTCAAGAACACCACCCGCAAGGCGATCCAGATGGAGCGCTGGGTCCTGCGCGACGAGACGGGATACAGGTTCAGGTTCCCGCGCTTCACGTTGAAGCCGGGCAAGAGCGTCACCGTCCGCTCGGGCCAGGGCCAGGACTCCTCGACCACCCTGTACTGGCAGCGCAAGTGGTACGTGTGGAACAACGACGGGGACGCGGCGGGCATCTACCGGGGCAGCGACCTCAAGAAGATCGACACCTGCTCGTGGGGGAGCGCGGGCGACTGGAAGAACTGCGCGTAGGGACACCCGGCCGCGGATTACGCCGCCACATAACGCGGCTCAGGCGTCGTCCGCGTCGTTCCTGTACCTCTCAGTACAGCTAAGCCGCGGGCCCTGGCTGCCCGGTGCGCTGGAGCAGGACGAGCCGGTTGCCGTCGGGGTCGCGCAGCACGGCTTCGATGCCGTACGGCCGCGTCTCCGGCTCCTGCTCGAACACCACGCCGCCGGTGGTCGCTCCCTTGGGCGCGACCTCGACCCAGTGCATGCCCGGTGTCGAGCTGTCGTCACGGATCACAGCGAGGCCGAGCGCGTCGACGTAGAAGTCCCGCGACCGGACCGCATCGGACACGGGGACGGACACTACTGCGATCTGTTGTACGGGCATCTTGGCCTCCCGGGGCACGCACGCTGGTGCCGACAACGATGGCCGGCCCCGGTACACACCCGGTCAACGTGTGGCTACCGGCCCCAGCCGGTCGGTGGCTGCAGTGCCTCGCCGAAAACGGGGTTGTAGTACTCGCGCAGTTCCTCGCACAGCCCGTCCTCGGTGAACCGGAGGATCAGGCAGCCGGGCAGGGTGACCCGGTCGCCGGTCGCGTCGGGCTGCCAGTCGGCATCGCGCATGACCGCCCACCACTCCACCGCAACCCGGCGGCCGTTGATCACCGGCCGCCCGAACCTCAGGTCCACCTCCTGCTGCGTCGCCGTAGCCCGGCGCCAGTACGCGGCGATGGCGTCGCTGCCGACGTGCGCCGGCGCGGTCGGCGACGACAGGTAGACGCCGTCCTCGGTGAACAGTCCGGCGGCGGCGTACGCGTCCTTGTCCCGCCAGGCCTGGCCGTATCGGGTCAGCCATTGATCGATGTTCATCTGCCTCTCCACGGTGGTCAGGGGCGAAGGGTGAGCCGGAACACGGAGCCGTCGCCTGATGGGCCTGGTGAGGTCACGGTGACGGTGCCGCCGTGGGCCTGGGCGATCTGGCCGGCGATCGGCAGGCCGAGCCCGGCGCCGGGTCCGCTGTCCCCACCGCGCCAGAAGCGTTCGAGGATGCGTTCCTGCTGGTCGGGTGGGATGCCGGGGCCGTGGTCGGTGACGACGACGGCGACCTGCGCCGGTGTCGTCTCGATGTGGACGCCGACGGTCGAACCCGCCGGCGCGTACCGGATGGCGTTGTCGACGAGGTTGGAGATCGCGCGCCGTACCGTGGGCTCGTCCACCCGGCACACGGCGGATGGCGGCCCGGTGACGGACAGGGTGACCTGCCGCACCGCGGCCAGGACGGCGGCGTCGCCGGCGATCTCGCGAAGGGTGACCATCAGGTCGGTGGGCCGGCGGCTGATGGTGCGGGCCCGGCCGCGCGCATCGACGAGAAGCTCCTCGATCGTTCGCTGGAGTCGATCGGCGGCCTTCCGTGAGCGTTCCAGGGCTTGCCGGTAGATGTCGGCGGTGGGGGCGGGGTGAGCGAGGATGACCTCCGCGTTCGTCATCAGCACTGACAGCGGCAGGCGTAACTCGTGGCTGGCCTCCTCGATGAGTCGGCGCTGCGTCTCCGCGGCCGCCTCCAGCCGGTCGAGCATGGCGTCGAAGCTGGCGGCCAGGGCGGTGACCTCGATCGGGCCGTTGTCGAGGCCGGTGCGGCGGCTGAGGTCCGTGGCCTCGATGTCCTCGGCGACCGCCCGCACCTGGTGGAGCGGCCGCACCGCGCGGCCGGCCCACCACCAGGCCAGCGCGGCGGCGACCGGGCCCAGGGCGATGAGGGTCCCGAAAGCCCATCCGGACAGGTGCCGGGTCGTCGTCTCGGTGTCCGTCGCGCCGGCCCGTACGGTGGACACGGTCTCGGTGTCCGTGGCGAGGATGACGCCGAACAGCAGCAGCGCCGGCACGTAGATGGCGAGGAAGCCGAGAGCCGCCAGGCGGATCCGCAGCGACCGCCAGCGCTGGTTCATGGCCGAGCCCTGAGTCGGTAGCCGACGTTGGCGATGGTGTCGATCAGCGCGGGGTCGCCGAGCTTCTTGCGCAGGCGGCTGAGGATGACCCGTACGGAGGAGGTGAACGGGTTGGCGTTGGCGTCCCACACGTGTTCGAGCAGGTGCTCGGCGGAGAGGACCTCGCCGGGGTGGTGCATGAAGTA
Organism: Nonomuraea sp. KM90; assembly: GCF_052246675.1. NCBI lineage: Bacteria > Bacillati > Actinomycetota > Actinomycetes > Streptosporangiales > Streptosporangiaceae > Nonomuraea > Nonomuraea sp. KM90. The sequence goes on from NZ_JBQQCB010000007.1 coordinate 237,833, forward strand.
CCTCAGGAGCGCGTACTCGCGCGCGGTCAGGTCCAACGGGGCGCCGGACCGCCACGCGCGGTGCGCGGCGAGGTCGAGCAGCAGGTCGCCGACCGCCAACGTGGTGCCGTGCTCGTCGGCGCGACGTTCGAGAGCGCGAAGGCGGGCGGTGAGTTCGGCGAAGTGGAACGGTTTGACCAGGTAGTCGTCCGCGCCGGCGTCGAGGCCGGCGACCCGGTCGGCGACCGCGTCGCGTGCGGTCACCACCAGCAGCCGCCGCGGGCGGTGCAGGTCGGGATCGTGGCCGAGGCGACGGACGAGGTCCATCCCGTCGCCGTCGGGCAGGCCGAGGTCGAGGCACGCGACGTCGTACACGGTCGTCCGAAGGTGTTCCTCGGCGTCGTCGCCGGTGGCGGCGACGTCCACCGCGTACGACTCGTTCCGCAGGCCAAGAGCGACGACCTGCGCCAGATCGGGATCGTCTTCCACCAGGAGGATGCGCACGCCGCCGCCCGCCGATGCCGTCAGCCGGCCCGCGTGGCGGCGGTCGATCCGGCGGGTCCGGTCACGGTCATGCGGCCGTCGGCGAAGGCCACGGTCACGTCCGGGCGGACCCCGGTGGGGTCGTCCGGGTGGTACCGGTCGTCGCCGGAGGGGAGGAAGTGCAAGGTCGCTGCCCCCTTCGTGGGTATCTCTGCCGCTTTGACGCCGCCTGCCGCGTTGAGCGAGAACCAGCCCGGAATCAACTTACTGCCGCTGGCGATGGTGACGTAGGTACGCATCTCGTCGCCGTGCGCGATGGTGCCGGTAAGGGTGATGTCGCCCATGGGGCCGTACTGGCGCTCGAAAGCGGCGCGTTCCTTGCGGCCTTCCTGGGTCTTCCCGGCGAGCAGCGCCCCCACCTGCTCCTCGTGTTTGCGCAGGTCGCTGGCGGAGATGCCGGCCGGTGGCGGGAACAGCGCGGTCACCGCGTCGGCGCCGGTCGCGGTGACGGCCAGGTGGTCGTCGCGGACGGCGACTTCGAACGACCCGCCGGTGCCCAGCTCGTACGTGCCGGCCGCCGCCGCCATGTCACCCCTGCCGGCCTCGACCGTGGGTACGGGCAGCGGCTTTCCGAGGGCCAGTGCCGGGCCGACCGTCTCGAGCAGCTTCTCGGCGGAGATCTTCGGCTTGTTGGCGGCCATCGCGATGACCATTTGGTCTTCCGGCACCCACACCAGGACCGCGTTGTGGCCGATGTCACCTCCGCCGCCGGCGGTGGCCAGGAACGGTTTGCCGTACACCGACGCGTCGTACGCGACCCAGCCCCACGCTTCGGCGCGGCCCTCGCTGATCTCCCGCCCGGGGGTGGCGATCGCCCTGGCCGACTGCGGGGACACCACCTTTCCGGTGAACAGCGCGCGCGTCCAGGTCACCAGGTCTTTCATGGTCATGGCCAGGCCGCCGTTGCCCTCGACGGCCCAGAAGGGCCCCGCGAAATCGCCGGACTCGCCGGCCTCGCCGCTTTCGAGGTAGCCGAGCGCGCGCGGTGCCGGAGCAGCCGGCTTGCCGTTCCAGTAGCCACCGGCGACCCGGCCATCGGGCAGCGGGAGGATGTGCGAGGCCAGGTAGTCCCGGTAGCTCGAACCCGACACCTTGTCGATGATCAGTGCCAACAGCGTATAGCCGGCGTTCGAGTACAGGTAGCGGGAGCCGGGCCTGGCGGCGAGTTCCAGCCCGTCGATCGCCTTCAGGGCGGCTTCCCGGCCCATCGGCTCGGTGTCATTCGCGTGGGTGCCGTTCAGGCCGCTCGTATGCAGCAGCAGCTGCTCGACGGTGGCGTTCGCGACGGGGCCGTCGAGCTCCGGCAGGAGCTTGCCCGCGCGGTCGTCCAGGGCCAGCTTCCCGTCGTCGACCAGGTGGAAGACCGCGGCCGCGGTGAACGCCTTGGTGATCGAACCGATGCTGAACACCGTGTCGACCGTGTTGGGTGTGGCCGTGGCGTCGTTCGCCGATCCGTACGCGGCCAGGCAGTCGAATCCATCGCCGGTCGAGATGGCGACGGAACCACTGAACCCGGCCTTCGCCCAGGAACTGAACGCCGCGTCCATTTCCCGTGCGCACAACGGGGGCGGGCCGGCGGAAATAGATTGACTTTCCGGCCCAGGATAATCCTCGGTGCATGCGGCACTACTGAGGAGCAGACCTACGGCCAGAACGGCGACAAGCTTCTTCATGGGGGCAAATTTAGAAGCTCGGTTGTGAACGAGATGTAAACGAGCCCCGCGCCCCCGCGGAATGGCTTCCGACCTGGGGATTGCCAATATGCCGAAGATGCGGCAGCCTCTCTGGACAGCGCTGCCGGATGATTGTGATGAGGGAGGTGGCGATGCGGTTCCACGTACTCGGGCCGTTGTCCGTGACGGCCTGCACGGGCGAGGAAATCGTTATCGGTCGCGCCAAACGGCGCCTCCTGCTCGCAATTTTATTGTTCAGCGCCAATAAGACCGTGTCACTGGACGCGCTTGTCGACGCATTGTGGCCGGACCGGCCGATACATTCGGCGAAGGCCGATCTCAAGACCCATGTGTGGGCTTTGCGCCGATTGTTGTCGCCGGCGGATCACGCGCGGGCGCCCATCGTGACGCTGCCGACACGCCCCGGTGTCCCGTCGGCAGCAGCCGGAACCGGTCGTCGAGCCTGGCGAGCAGGCCGTGCGTCCCCAGCGTGCGCACGCGGGTGGCGGCCAGTTCCAGCGCCAGTGGGATGCCGTCGAGCCTGCGGCACAGCACCGCGACGGCCTCCGCGTTGTCCGGGGTGAGGGCGAAACCGTGCGCCGCGGCGGAGGCACGCGCCACGAACAGCCGTACCGCGCTGAAGCGCTCCAGCGTCGCGGGGTCGGCGTCGCCGAGGCCGGGCACCTCCAGCGGCGGCACGGGCCACACCACCTCGCCCGCCAGGCCGAGCGGCTCCCGGCTGGTGGCGAGAACGCGCAGCCCTGGCACGGCGCGCAGCAGGAGGCCGACGAGCTCCGCGACCGGCTCGATCACGTGCTCGCAGTTGTCCAGCACCAGCAGCAGCCGCCGGGCGCGCAGGGCGCGGACGAGCCGGTCGGTCGGCGCGTCCTGGGGCCGGGCGCCGCCGTCGTGGATGTCGAGGACCGCCATCAGCAGGTCGGTGAGCGATTCCCGCTTCCTCGGCATGTCGGGCCGCAACGCGCCCAGCTCGACAAGCCAGGCACCGTCGGTCATGGTCTCGGCCATCGGGGCGGCGACGTCCATGGAGAGCCGGGTCTTGCCCACCCTGCCCGAGCCGGTGAGCGTCACCAGCCGATGGTGTTCCAGCAGCGCGCGCACCTCGGCGACCGCGCCGTCGCGGCCGATCAGGTCGGTGAGGACGTTGGGCAGGTTGGTCGCCGGGGCCGGCGCGCGCGGCGCGTTGAGCCCCGGATCGTGGGCCAGGATCGACAGGTGCAGCCCGGTCAGGGTAGGCCCCGGGTCCAGGCCGAGCTCCTCGGCCAGGTGGGCACGGGACTCCTCGTAGCTGCTCAAGGCCTCGCCCTGCCGCCCGTCCAGGTAGAGGGCGAGCATGTGCAGCGCGCGTGGCCGCGCACATCTTGTCCCAGTCGGTCAGGTCCTCGGGCGTCGTGCCCCGGGGCAGGCCCGGCACGCCGACCGAGTGGTTGAGCACGTGGCCCAAGGTGGCGCGGCCCTTGCCGTACGCGCCGAATTCCGGCCAGATCTCGGCCACGGAAGTGTCGTACGCGAGATCGCCCCGTTCCACGAGCACGTGCACGATGGTGGAGGCCACCCCCTTGCCGGTCGAGGTGACCTGGAACGGCGTGTCCGAGGTGACCGGCCGCCCGGTCACCGGGTCGGTTCCGTGACGACCACGGCCTGCTGGAGGGGGTGGGAAAGACCACCAGGCACGTCAAGCTCAAAAGCCCGGACACGGTGAACCGCGACGCCCTGCGCGACTACATCCGGCAGGCCGTCGCGCTCGACCAGCAGTAGCCGCCTGGTGTGCTGGGAGGGGACCCGTTCTTATTCAGGGCATGTGTCGGACGTGGCCGGCTGGGCCTTTCGTGGCGACCGCTGCTCTTGCCGAGTACTTCGCATCATGGGAGAGCAAGATGACTCACAACTATCTTCGCGCGATCTTCAGCTGCGGCATGATGGAAGAATGGCAGGACGCGTTGCGAAATGGACCGGTGGCGCCTTGTTCGCAGTGGCCGCAGTAGGAATGGGCGCGTACTTTCTCCACGTCGGATTGGCGAAGGCCGATCAGACAGCCAGCGTGGTCGGCGCGTTCGTGGGAGTGGCGGGTCTGGCTCTTGCGCTATACGGCACGCTGACCACTCGCCGCGCTAACGCGGCAGCGCCGATCCCTGGGACGTGCGCCGGTCCCGATAATCCGGCAGCGGTGCACAACGAGATCAGCGGGGGTGTCTTCGACGGCCCCGTCGTGCAGAGTCGTGATGTTCACCAGATCAATTTCGGGCTTTTCGCGTCACCGTCCCAATCACGACCCGCCGAATGAGGTGACGGCCGCCGAAATGCACAACCAGATCAGTGGCGGAATCTTCTTCTCGGCAGTGATCCAAGGGCGTGACATCACCGTACAACTGCCGCCACAGGTGACTCCGGCGCTGTTCGGCCTCCCGGCGGGCTCACCGGCGTTCACCGGCCGCGCCGACTCCCTGCGTGATCTGCTGACGGCCCTGGAGCCCAGCCCATCAATCGGCGGGGCGTCGGCTGTGGTGGTGACCGCGGTCGGCGGTATGGGTGGGGTCGGTAAGACCGAGCTGGCGATCCAGGCGGCCCGAGCGGCGCTGGCACGAGACTGGTTTCCCGGCGGCGTGCTGTTCGTCGATCTCTTCGGCTATGACCCCGGCCGGCGCCTCGACTCCGGCCATGCTCTGGATGGGCTGTTGCGTGCCCTAGGCATCCCGGGTGAACACATACCATTCGAGACGCAGGATCGAGCACGGCTGTACGCCTCAGTGCTGTCCGCCTATGCCCGGGCCGAACGGCCGATTCTGGTGGTGGTCGACAACGCCGCCGACCCCGAACAGGTACGACCGCTGCTGCCGGGCGACTCCGGCTGCCGGGCCATCGTGACCTCTCGCCACACCATGGGCATGTTGGACGCCCGCCTGCTGGATCTGAACGTCCTGACACCTCAGGAGGCGATCTCTCTTCTCGGACGGGCGATAGACCTCGCCCATCCCAGGCGATCGGCGCGTCATCGAGCACGAGACCGACGCCGCGGAGGTAGCCCGGCTGTGCGGGTGCCTGCCGCTCGCGCTGCGGATCGCGGCCGCCCTGCTCGCCGACGATCCACACCGGCCGCTGAGGGATATGGCGGCCGACCTGGCCGCCGCAGGATCGCGGCTGACAGAGCTGCGGTACGGGGATGCGACGGTTCGCGCCACATTTGAGCTGTCATACCGGCATCTCGCTCCTGAGCAGGCACGGCTGTTCCGTCTGATGGCCGTCAACCCGGGCCGAGACATCTCCACCGCCGCCACGGCCGCACTCGTCGAGCAGGATCTGCCTGACGTCCGGCGGCAACTGGAAGCCCTGGCCAGGGCACATCTGATCGAGCACGGCATGAGCTACGGCCGCTGGCGGATGCACGACCTCGTCCGTCTGTTCGCCGACCAGCAGGGCCACATCCTTGCCGAGTCCGACGGCCGGCTACGGGCGTTCACCGTACTGCTGGACTACTACCTGGACACCGCGACCGCCGCGGCCAACCATCTGTCGCCTGCCCGCCTCGATGGCGGCTTCGACAGCCCGGAGCAGGCACTTCCGTGGCTGGATGCAGAATTTCCCAATCTGGTGGCGGCCGTGGAGGCCGCCGCCGCGGATGGCGATGTTCTCCATGTCGGCAAAGCGTGCGCTCTGGCCTTGGCTCTGGCCCCGTATCTGGAATTGCGCCGATCGTTCGCTGAGTCCGTCATCCTTGCCGACCATGCCGTACACGCAGCCCGGGCCCTTGGCTACCGCGAAAGCGAAGGGAGCGCGCTGAGTCAGCTCGGAGCGGCTCTTGGCCGTATGACGCGTTATGACGAAGCCCTCGCCGCCCATGACAAGGCCATCGCCCTCCTCCATACCGTTGGCGACCGGCACGGCGAAGCAACGGCGCTGGGCAATCGCGCATCCACCCTGTACCTGATGGGCCTCTCCGACGAGGCAATCGCCGTGTACGCCGACGTCGCAGCCATTTTCCATGACCTCGGCGACCGCCACGGCGAAGCAACAGCCCTGGACAATCTAGGCAACTCCCTGCGTGAGGCACGGCGTTTCGACGAGGCGATCATCGCCCACAAAGCTGCCCTCGCCATTTTCCGCGAAACTGGTGATCGCTATCGTGAAGGCATCGCATTGAGCGGCCAGGGATCAGCACTGCAAGGGGCGGGACGTGTCGACGAAGGCATAACCGTTTACGAAGAGGCCGTCGCGATCTACCGCGAGACCGGCAGCCGTCATGACGAAGGCGCAGGCTTGGCCAGCCTTGGGTCCGCACTGTATGAGGTACGGAAGTTGGGCAAGGCCATCGCCGCTTGCGAAGCCGCCGTCGCCATCTTCCGCGAAACTGGCGACCGTCTTGAAGAAGGGAGGGCATTGGCTATTCTTGGCTCTGCTCTCGCCGAGGTACGGCGTTTCGAAGAAGCCATCACAGCCCACCGGGAAGCCGTCGCCATCTTCCAGGAGGTCGGTGACCCCTACGACGAGGCCATGGCGCTGACACAGCTCGGAGCGGCCCAGTACCGGATGCGACGCTTCGACGATGCGATCTCTGCCTGTAGCGACGCCTACGCAGTCTTCCGAAAGTTGGACAACCACGACGGTATAGGATCGCCGATGTTGATCATCTTGGCTATCCGTGTCCGTCGGTTGCTTATGTGGAGCGCCATCGCCGGTGGCACGGGCCTTGCTGCGGGATGGTCGCTCAATTGGCAGGCAGGCGTCGCGGCGGCCGTGGCGACGGCGGCCGCCGCGACGCTCCCGCGTACGGTATTTCGGCGAGGCATGCGGCTACTATCGAGATCTACTGGAGATATCGGGTGACGCGTCGCCCTGGAAGCGAGGGGCCTATGCTAGGGGAATCTATAAGGCGTTTGGCCGCCTCATCCCCGGCCAATTCTCCCGAGGCCGTGATGAGCGGCACAATGACGATGCCCGCCAAGTCCTCGGCCTGGCCGTACCCGTAGATGAGGCGGCGGGTGGCGGCGGCCCAGGCGGCCAAGCTAGAACGCTATAGCCAGCAGGGCGGCGGTCAGCGCATTGGCGGAGTTTGTGCACGGGGAGGCCCAGCAGTGCGACTGAGCCGGAGAACGGCAACGATGATCATGTCGTGAGTCGACGGATTTCACGAGCGATGTCGCAGAGCTTAGACATCAGGCGTCGAAACTAAGCTCCAAAAGTCCCGCAGACATTCCTACGGCCAGTCGCTGTCCATCCCAAGACGCCGTTCGTCCCTCATGATGAATGGGAATGGTGTAGTTCCATCGAATCTGTAAGTCTCCAGATCCGCAGAGTCCTGTCAATCCCCTCGAAGTGTGGAGACGGTCTTATGCGACGCGGCCCTCAACAGGGCCGCTGATGCTTGCCACTGCTCGATCATCTGACGCTCGAATGTGAAAGGCGGGCAGCCCGTCGTTGAGCCCGGCCGGCAGACCGTTGGCATGGCTGAGCCGTCCTCACCCACCGGTACTGACGACTTGCTGCCATGCGGTCATGAGCTGATGTGGGGAGTCATGAATCGGCGTATCTGGACGGGCGTGCGGATCTCGACAGCGTGAGGAGGGAGATTTGTCTTCTGGAACGTGTGCGCCGAGGAGGGCCAGTTGGACAGGCGGCCACGGCGGTGCGCCTCGGCGGTATCCACATGCCACACGCTCACCCGCAAGGACAGCGAATCCACCAGCCACAGCTGGTAGTCGTCACGGTGTTCGGCCAAGTGGGCGATGTACTGCGTGAGTACCGTCAGTGCGACCGTCTCGGCACTTTCGGCCAGGGTGATTCCATCCGAGTGCTCGCTGGGAGCCTCATACCAGCCCTTGGCGTGCTGGTCGGTGTATTCGATGAGGTAGGCGAATCGGACGGTGGGCTCGGGTGCGTCCGGCTTGATGGATTGTGCGGCCGCCCGCGCCGACAGTCGAGACCAGTCAGCGATGTCGGCATACAGCGCCGCCTGCCGTTTGACCTGCGGGGTGTCGCCGCGGGTGGCGGTCTCGCCCAGGTGCGGCATGTTGAGCAGGGCCGCCACCTGGTGAAGCCGACTGAGAGGAACCAGACGGTCCCGCACGTTGGCGAGATCGGGTGTCACGCCCCTCAGTGTGGTGGGTCTTGCAACGGCCAGTCAGGAGAAGGCTTAAAAGATCTTCCCTGGCGTATCGGGGGCGGCTCGGCAGTGCTCCTGCGGCGGCGCGTACGGTCGCGTGGGCATCCGTTGTGCCAGCCGGTCAAGGGATCGGGCCTTTACCTATTCGCTACCCTATGATTGTGATCAATTACCAACAGTGACATGATGTGGCGTCGTGATCGGAAGGAAGAGGCGGTGCCACGCTGGATGCTGGTAGCAACGCGGGAGTGCTGACTGCTTCGCCGATGGTAACTGCGCCCGTGTGGGCATCCGGACGGCTTTGGAACGATGGGTACGGCCGACTCGGGGATGTGGAGATCAGCACCAGCCGTAAAGACGTTGCACTGTGATCACCTCGATGACGAGAACAAAGTGGCCGTGGAGTACCGGACGACGATCGGCAGGACGATCCTCCTGCAGGCCGGGCCGAAGCGCGGGTGTGTTCTGGATTCGGTGTTCTTCGGCTCCATCGAGCGGGCCAAATTCTGCTACGGCCCCGACGTCGATCCCGAGGATGGCTCGTGGCGCTGGTGCAATCCGGCACGCAACTTCTAAGACCAAGGCTTCGAAACGGCCCATTTTCGTGAAGGATTGGAGGAGCGAGTGCTGACTGGAGTCGCTTCCCGTGGGCTGCCGCAGTGGTCCCGTCAACGCAGCCCGGGGCTCGCCGCGCTCGCCGTGCTGCTGGTGCTCGGTGGTGCCCTGGCCACGACGGTGCTGGTGATGCGTGCCGACGAGCGTAGGTCCGTCATCCGTGTCACCGGGCGGGTCGGCGCCGGGCAGCCGTTCGGTAGCGGTGTGTTGCAGGAGGCGCGTATCGCTGATGACGGGGTTTCGTACTGGTCCTGGTCGCAGCGTGATCAGGTGGCGGTGACAGTGGCCACGGTCACCGTGCTGCCAGGGACGCTGCTCACCAGGCCGATGGTCGCGGGCGGTGACGGCGGAGCGGCCGCGGGGAGGGCTGTCAGGCTGGGGTTGGCGCTCAAGCCGGGCCAGGTGCCCTATGACCTGCAGCGAGGGGAGCGGGTTCAGCTCATCCACGTGCCCGGCCGCAGGAACGGTTCCGAGGGGCCGGCGCTGGTCGTGGAGGAGGCGGTCGTGGACGGCGTAAGCTACACGTCCGGGTCGGCCGGCCAGGCCACTGTCCTTGTCGACAGCGTGGTGGCGCCCGTGGTCGCGGCCCACGCCGTCAGCGGTGAGATCGCCATCGCCGCCATACGCGCTCAACCCTGATACCGGAAAGTCTGCGAGGCGTCGTCGCGACGCGGAGACGCCAACGCCTACGCCAACCCCGACCGTCCACCCAGCCCGGCGGTACGGGACGCGCGGGTACGACCTACCGCGGGGCCGGGGTGGCGTACAACGGACCGGCCTACGAAGGCACGCACGGCGCTCACCGACTGAAAGCCTTCGAACATGGCCGCCCTGCGAAGCCGCCTCTGCCGCGCAACTGCATGCCGGCCCCGCCCGCCGTACTGACCGCACAACGACGCGCTGTTCCCAGCGAGCCCTACGCGCACCCTGAGGGCGTGCCCGGGTCGCCCGCCGAGCTGTGAACTCTCGCGCCCAAGAAGGGGCTATCCCGCCTCCTCCACGAACACGGTGTCGTGGCCGCCCCTCATGTCCTTGCATCGGGAGGCACTGGCCGCACACTTACTTGAGCGCCTTCCACGGAGTGGTCCGGTGGAGGCCGTGACCGCGCTGGCGCACCGACGGACCGGCGGGGATCGCGAGCGCGATCGTCATGAACCATCCCACACCTGCCCAGCGGGGCCTGGCGTCGACGCCATCCTCATGCTGGCCGCGTACGGGGAACTGCCCGCGGCCGACCTCGGCCGGGCCGTGGGCCACATGGTCCGTGGCGAGCAGGTTGAACTCAACCGGATCACCGGCGTCCTCGACGAGGTCACGGCGGCCGGAGCGCACGCCGACGTGTGGACGGCCCTGGCTCAGGCGGTGCTGTTGCTGTTGCCCGGGCCCGGTGTAAAGACCAGGCCAAGGCTGGGCGACCTGCTCAAAGTGGCCGTGCGGGCGCCGGTGCTCGCTGGGGCGCGCGACTGCCGGCCGGGGGCTGGCGGAGCTGGCGGCACGCAAGGGCTCGAGCCTGCTCATCCATGAGGCGCGGCGTCTGCACGAGGCACTTTCCGATGAGGCATCATCTCGACCCCTGCCCGTGATCCATCAGAAGAGGGGCAGGGCTTGTGGGGCGGGGTGGACGCTAGGGCGTATGCACGCATTGGGAGTGATCAACGGTCGTGTCTGTACGGTTGGCCGGGCGGCCTTGGCCAGTTGCCGTCGGGTGGATAGTCCATATTGGGACTTGACCTGGGCAATCATTGTCAAGATCACCCGCACATATCCTCTGATCATGGTCTTGTGGCTGCATGCGGGCATCGTCAGTTGCCTAGGATGGTCCACAAACAAAGACCTGCGCCATAAAACCGCAGGTCAGGGGCCGAAAAGTGCCTATCAAGGTGAGTGCCCCCGGCAGGATTCGAACCTGCGGCACCCGCTTTAGGAGAGCTCGAGTCGAACGGCGTCCGGTTTCTCTGCTGACGGGTCATATGTGATTGTTGCTCGGCCTGGCTCAGCTCCTCAGCAAGGACCTCCTCGCTGTCCATCGCTGGGCGGCTGTTTACGCTGGTGAAAGCAATACTCCCGGGCGGGAGCCTTGCAAGGCGGTCCCGCTCTTCAGATGCGGGTGTCGGGCCCGGGAGTGCAGATTGAGGGTCAACTGTTGTGCTCTCGATGACCGGCGTGAGACGTCGTCGCCAACTCCTAGCCGGCGGGGAACTGGTGAACCGGTTGGTGAATTGACGCCGCCTCACCGATACCAGATGGATGAGCGCGGCAGGCATGAGTGCCTCGTCTCGGACGGCGAGGTTCTGCGGCGCAGGCGGCCCCGTCCCTCCGCTGCTGGGCGTCCGAGGGGCTTGTCATGTTGCGGCGCTCGCGTTTGGTGGGGCGTCATGCGCCGCCAGCCAATACGGGCCACTGTCACGGTCTTCTCGCGCGTAGGAGGTGGAGGGCCCCTTGTCGGCGTAGCGCCTGGCGGCCATAGCGGCTGCCACGCGCTTGGTGATGATCTGGGAGACGACCACGATGCGTTCGTGCCCCTCGTGCCGCACGCCGTACGGGTCGGTGACAGGGTTCGGCGCACGCGTTAAGCGCTACCCGTTGATCCGGCCGGCATTCGTCCCGGCAGGCGTCGGACGCGATCGAGTGCGTCTTGGCCTGCGTTACTGCCCAGATCCACTTTCCGCCCGAGCGTTCGGCTGCTCATTGGACGCTGTACTGAGTGACGGGACATCCTTTGCAAGGCGCAACGGGGAGACAGACACACCTACGTGGCGGACGAAGAGGCTATTGCCAGCTCGGCATGCGGGATCGTCAATGTGACTCATATCACAGTCTTTGATCATCTGGTAAGGGCAATTTCTACAGGCCAGTTGACGTGGAGTGCGCCGCGCTGTGGATCGCAAAAGCGACATTCCGTAATGTTTGCGGCGAACTTGCAGGTGTTGACCTCTGGGTGATCGTCGATCAAGATCCGGATTGATCGTCTTTATCAACTCCTTATGGCGCGGTGCGGCCCCGGTTCCCGGGGTCTGCGTCAGCGTGCCCTGAAGAGGTGGCGACATGCGGGTCTGGCGGCGGTTACGGACGATGGTGCTGGTCATCGCGGTGGCGATGGCATTGGTGATCTCTGGTTTGGGGGTGCCTGACAATCTCGTAGTTCCGGCGGCGGCGTCGGTGGAGGGTCCGGATCCGGAGACCTCGGTGGACGGTCGGCCGGTGGCGAAGGCGAAGGTGGCCGAGGGGGCGGAGGAGTCCCAGCCGCAGGTCGACCGCAAGGAGCCGGTGTGGCCGAAGCCGGGAACGGCGCAGGTGGATCCCGGTGAGAAGGCGGTCGCGGCGGGTGAGCTGCCGGTCCGGCTCTCCGAGGTCAAGGGCGCTGAGGTCGGCGCGGTGAAGGTGGAGACGCTGCCGGCTGACGCCGTGCGCAAGCTCGGCGGGGTAGGGGTCGCGGCCCGGCTGACGGGTGCGACGGCGGGCAAGGTACGGGCGGAGTTCTCGTACGCGGGCTTCCGCGATGCCTACGGCGGCAACTTCGCCACCCGCCTGCAGGTGTTACGGGTGCCGGCGTGTGCACTGACGACGCCGCGCCCGCGCGATTGCGTGGTACGCCCGCAGCCGGTCAAGGCGCACAACGACATGAAGACCGGCACGTTGACCGCCGACGTCGATGTCGACCCCGCCACCGGCAAGGCGGCCCCGCTGACGCTGCCCAAGAGCCAGACGGGCAAGGACGCCACGTCCAACGCGGCGCAGGCGTTCACCTCTGGGTCGGTGTACGTGCTGGCGGCCGGGATGACCGGCCCGGACGGGAACTTCGGCGCCACCGATCTGAAGCCGTCGGGAACCTGGCAGGCCGGCACGTCCGGTGGCGGGTTCTCCTATGACTATCCGCTGCCGGAGGCGCCGTCGCCGGTGGGTACCGGGCCGAACCTGTCCTTGCAGTACGACGCCTCGTCGGTGGACGGCGAGGGCCACTGGACCAACAACCAGTCCGGAGTGACCGGGATCGGCTGGAATGTGTCGGCCGGGTTCATCGAGCGCAAGTACCGCCGTTGCACCGCCTGGACCGAGTACGACCCGGACACCGCCGCGCTGATCTGGCATGCCGACGAGAACGGCCCCTACGGTTCGGCCGTCTGCTGGGAGTCGCCCGACGAGCTGGCCACCGACGTCACCAAGGACTACACCCAGTCGGAGCTGGTGCTGAACCTGGCCGGCCGGTCGGCCTCGATTGTCAAGGACCGCACCAGCGGGTTGTGGAAGACGGTGCCGGACTTCGGCTGGAAGATCGAGCAGCAGGCCGGCGGGGCGGACGGCCTGGAGTACTGGAAGGTCACCTCCAGCGATGGCCAGGTGCACCGCTTCGGCTACACCAAGGACGCGCAGTGGCAGTTGCAGTACGTCGGCAACCAGCGTGCCGAGCCGTGCGCCGACCGGTACTTCAACGACATGATCCCGCCGACCTGCACCGGTGTGTGGCGGTGGAACCTGGACCAGTCGATCGACGCCAACGAGAACGTCATCGACTACACCTATGAGCGCGAGACCAACTACTTCTGCATGCCCGACTGTGTCTCCGAGGTCTACGTGCCGCTGCCGTACGATCGGGGCGGTTTCCTCAAGCAGATCAGCTACGGCCACAACACCCAGGTGTCCGGCAGCACGCCGACCTCGCGGATGACGTTCACCACCTCCGACCGCGGCGGCCTGGACGTGCCGACCGACCTGACCTGCGGCCCGTCCTGCGCCACCAACGATGCGGTCGCGTTCTACTCCACCCGCAAGCTCGACTCGGTCCTCACCGAGTCCAAGAACCCTGCCTCGGGGGTGTGGGAGCCGGACACCCGCACCGACTTGCGCTACAGGTGGATCTACACCCGCACCGACTTCGGCCCTGCCTACGACCCGGTGCTGTGGCTCGACAGCGTGCAGCAGACCGGCCTGGCCGGCACGACCGCGCAGAAGCTGCCGCCGGTCAGCTTCGACGCAGCCATGGTCGCGGGCCGGATGGACTACGACAATTGGTCGGACTGGACCGACTTCCTGTCCTGGCGCATGGTGCCCCGAGTCACGGGGATCGGCAACGGTATGGGTGGCCGGATCGAGGTCACCTACGGCCAGGCCGATCCGTGCGGCGGCGGCAAGGGCCGCGACGGCACCAACTACTTACCCGACGCCACCGGCGACTGCTACCGCGTCGACTACGACTACAACGAGGAGACCGGCTACGAGAGCTGGGGCCGCTTCTTCAAGCAACTGGCGATGAAGGTGACCGAACGCGACCTGGTCGGCAGCTCGCCCGACATGGTCACCAGCTACGACTACCTCGGCGGCCCGCGCTGGACCAACCCGGTGAACTTCGCCCAGCCCGACCTCTCACCCGGCGGCAGCGACTGGCGCGGCTACGGCACCGTCCGCACCACCCGAGGCTCGGGTAGCGACCCGAACGGTTACACCGTCACCTCCGACACCTTCTACCGCGGCATCGACGGCGCCACCATCACCACGTTCGAGGGCACCACCGCCACCGACTCCCGCGCCCTGCAAGGCCAGCTCCTGCAGGAGCAGACCTGGAAGCTGACCGCCACCGACCCGCGCGCCTACACCGAGGCCGAATCCACCCGGTATGAGTACCAGGTCGCCGCCACCGGCACCGGGCCCGGCGTCCTGGACCCGGCCTTCGTGCACCGCACCCGCGAACGCACCCGCGAGCTGGTCACCGGCGGCACCTGGCGCTGGAGCGACCAGCGCACCGCCTACAACAGCGACGGACAGCCCACCACCGTCAACGACTACGGCGACACCGCCGTCACCACGGACAACACTTGCACCAGCACCACCTACGCCCGCAACCCGGCCAACGGCATCACCAGCCTGCCCTCCACGATGGAGAAACGCTCCGGCGATAGTTGCACCTCAGGGACGCTGATCGGCAAAAGCGCGACCCTGTACGACGGGGGCAGTGACCCGGCCACCAACACCCCGTCCGACGGCAACGTCACGGAGACCCGCTCCTACGCCAGCGCCACCAGCATCTCGGTCACGAAGAACACCTTCGACGACTACGGCCGCCCGCTGACCGCCACCGACCCGATGGGCAAAGTCACCACCACGACCTACACCCCGGCCGTCGGCTGGCCCCACCAGGGCGCCAAGGTCACCAACCCGCTCGGCCACGCCGTCACAACCTACTCCTCCCACCGCAACGGCCTGCCCACCAAGCTGGTCGACGCCAACAACAAGACCACCGAGATCGACTACGACGCCCTCGGCCGCGCCGCCACCCTCTGGGAGCCCGACCAGCCCAGGGCTGGCGGCACGCCGACCGCGACCGTCGCCTACGACATCCCCTTCGACGGCAACCTCGGCCAGCCCACCGCTCCAGCCAGAACCACGATGCGCCGCCTGCTGCGCGGCACTACCTACCTCACGACCTACAGCTACGACGACGGGTTCGGCCGTGCCAGGGAGGAACAGACCGAGTCCCCGGCAGGCGGCCGGATCGTCACCGTCAACACCTACGACGGCCGTGGGCTCACCGCGGCCAGCTCTCAGCCCGCGCACAACGGCGACGCGCCCGGCAGCGGCCTGCTGAACCCCGATCCCACCACATTGCCGTCGTGGACCAAGACCGTCTACGACAGCATGGAACGCCCGACCGCGGTCATCGACTACCAGCAGGCCACGGAGTTCCGCCGCACCACTACCGCCTACCCCGGCCTGGACCGCATCGAGGTGACCCCGCCGGTCGGCGGCAAGACCGTCACCGTCTCCGACGTCTACGAGCGCGCCATCAAGACAGAGGAGTGGAAGGACGCCTCCACTCACCACGACACCAGCTATACCTACAACGCCGCTGGCAACCTGACCAAGGTCACCGACGCCAACGGCAACGTCCGCACCTTCACCTATGACTGGCTAGCCCGCCGCACCGCTGCCACCGACCCCGACGCCGGTGATGCCAGCTACGGTTACGACGCCGCTGGCCGTCAGCTCTGGGGCATCGACGGCAACGGCGACAAGGTCTCACTGCTGTACGACGACCTCGGCCGACGGACAAGTCAGTGGTTCGGAGAGCCGCAAACCGGCACCAAACTGGCCGAATGGGCCTACGACAGCGTGGTGAAGGGATACCTGTCCTCTTCCACCCGCTACGTGGGCACGAACGCCTACACCGACGCCGTCACCGCTTACGACAACGCCTACCGGCCGACGGCAACCAAGGTCACCATTCCGGCCGCCGAAGGCACACTCGCCGGTGACTATGCCTTCACCGCCAGGTACGACACGGCCGACAACATCGTGGAGCAGGGGCTTCCCGCCAAGGGCGGCCTGGAGGCCGAGACGCTCACGTACTCCTACACCGATCTCGGCTTGGCTCAGGGCCTGACCTCCGATTACGCCGGCGGCGCCACCTACATCAAGGCGGCCGCCTACTCTTCGACCGCTCGGCTGAATGAACGCAGCTACGGTGCCAACAGCCAGGTCAAACGCACCTTCACCTGGGACGAGGGCACCGGCTGGCTTAAGCGCCTGACCACGGAATCGGGCACCCAGGTGGCGCAGAACGACGTTCTCGCCTACAACCAAAACGGTGACCTGATCAGGAACACCGACACCCTCACCGCGACCGGCAGCAGCCCAGGCCAGTCCGAGTGTTTCGTCTACGACGGTCTCTCCCGATTGAGCACCGCGTACACGACCGTCGGCACCTCATGCGCATCCGGTGCGGACCTCCAGGGCGCCGACCCCTATAACCAGTCCTTCACCTACGACGCGGTCGGCAACTTGACCAGCGTCAGCGACAACGGCGTGACCGCGACCTACACCTATCCGGCGGCGGGCGCCTCGGCGGTCCGTCCCAACGCGATCACCTCCATCAGTAGGCCCGGCCGCACCGACACCTACGGCTACGACAACGCCGGCCAGCTTGTGGCGCGCACCGTCGACAACAAGCAGGCCACCTTCTCCTGGAACGCCCTGGGCCAGATGGACAAGGCCGTCGTCAACGGCCAGGAGACCACCATGGTCTACGACGCCGACGGCGAACGGCTCATCCGCCGTGACCCCGACGGATCGTCGACGTTGTACCTGGGCTCCATGGAGGTCCGCTCCACCACCACCGGCGTCGCGGCGACCCGCTATTACGCCGACGCCGACGGCTCGGTGGTCGCCATGCGCACAGGGGCCAGCCTCAAATGGCTGGCCTCAGGCCTGCACGGCTCCATGCAACTGGCCATCGACGACGTGACCGGCCAGGTCTCGCGTGAGCGCTACCTGCCTTTCGGGCAGCGCCGCGGCGCCGATGACCTGCCCTTCACCGATCGCGGTTTCCTGGGCAAGACCGAGGACGCCTCCACCGGCCTGGACTACCTCTCGGCCCGCTACTACGACCCGGTGATCGGTAGGTTCATCTCGACGGATCCGCTGCTCGACCTGTCGAAACCGCAGGGGGCGAACCCCTATGCGTACGCGGGCAACAACCCTGTCGGCGCCTCCGATCCCACCGGTCTCAAGCCGATCGACGAGTCGAAGGACGCGATCAACCCCTGCTACAAGCCGAAAAGCCAGGAGTGCAAGGTTGCGCGCAAGGAGCAGGCGGAAGCGGAGGCCAAGGCCGCCCAGGCAGAGGTGGACCGACAGCTCAAGCAACTGCTCAACGCCATCCTGGCGATCGCGAAAATCGCCGCCGACGAACTCGGCATCACCGCGGGCATCAAGTGCTTCACCACGGGCGACGTCGGCGCCTGCGGTGAAACAGCGCTCAACATTCTGGGCTCACTCGCCGGTGGCCTGGCCGGCAAGCTGGCGGCGAAATACGCGCTGCCGTGGAAATGGAAGAAGGCGTACGAGCTCGGCAAGGCCATCTGGAAACACGCTGGCGATGCCATCAGCGCCTTCAAGAACTGGTTAAAGGCAAAAGACCGGCTCCAAGCCGCGAGACATCGTCTGCAAGCAGCCCTCCGCGAGTGCAACAGTTTCGTACCCGGAACCATGGTCCTGCTCGCCGACGGAACAGCCAGACCCATCGAGGACGTCAAGGTCGGAGACCAGGTCCTCGCGCATGATCCGGACACGGGAGAGACCACAGCGGCCCCCGTGATCGCCCTGATCACGGGACACGGGGTGAAGAACCTGGTGCAGGTAACTGTGGACACCGACGGTGGCAAGGGCAACGCGACAGGCGTGGTCGTGGCGACCGCGGAACATCCCTTCTGGGTTGCGGACCAGAAGCAATGGGTGCAGGCCACCCGGCTCCAGGCGGGGATGTGGCTGCAGACCGGGTCCGGTACCTATGTACAGGTCACCGCGCTCAGCAAGCGCACCGCTGGCGAACAGCGGGTCCACAACCTGACGGTCGCCGGCAAGCACACGTACTACGTGTTGGCCGGAACCAGCAATGTCCTCGTTCACAACGCGCCCCTGGCCTGCCGAGCCAAAGGGCTGGCCGGAGAGGCGCGCGCCAAGCAGGAGCTTCTCGACAAGGGCTACAATATTGTCGGTGAGCAGTTGACCATCCGGGCGGCGAACGGCGTCAAGGTACGAGTCGACTTCGTTGCGATGAGAAACGGAAAGCTGTATCTGTTCGACGTGAAGAACGGTCCGAAGGCCGGATTCACGAAGAACCAGGGTCGCAGGGGCGGTTATGCCTCGGTAGAGGCTGCTGGCGGCACGTTCACCGGTCGCAAGGCCCAACGAGCCGGACTGAAAGGCCGAGTTATCGGAGCCACCGATGTCCTTATCATCCAGTACTGAGGACCGAGATCGTGTCGAACCTTAAGAAGCAAACCCTAGCCGCGGTGAAGGAGGAACTGCGCGGGGTGCGGTTCAAGACCACACGCTCACGGTACATCTACGTGCAGGAGCGCTCGCCCGGGGTCCACGGGTGGCTGGGCCTCAACGACAACGATACATACCTACCTGAGGTGCTGATTCTCAATCCGGTGGTGGGCGTGGTCCATGACCGCGTGCAGGAGCAGATCACTGAGCTGAATCCCGAATTCGACCGGCGCGGACAGCCTCTGGTGAGCCAGAATCTGGGTTATCTCATGCCTGAAAAGACGTACCGGACATGGGACTTTTATCAGCAAAAGGATCCGCGAGGCCCTGCAGCCGAGCTGGCCGCGGCGCTCTCCGCCTACGGCTCCTCATTCATCGACACCTGGGCTGACTGGTCCGACCTGTCGGAGCGGATAGAGCACACCGACTTGCTGACTGATGACGAGAAATATGTGGTCATTCCGGTAGTACGGGCGCTCAATGGCGATCTGAGTGGTGCGTTGCGGATGGTCGACGGGAAGCACGAACAGATCGGCCACAGTCAGGATCTTTATGCATCCTTCTACAGGAAATATGCCGAGTCGTTCGTGAAAAAATTCGGCTGACAGCACCGATCCGCGGCCTCGCCATCTGGCCAGGCTTGCCGTCCATAGGAGTGGCGTACGAGTTTGCCTGGTCAAGCTCACGTCGTGATGTGGTGACGGTCATTGCGTAGCGCTTCAACATGGGTTGAAGCGTCACGCGATGACCGTGGGCAACAGTGAGGCCTGGGCGGCGGCATGCCGAACCTGCCTAGCCAGAGCCATTGCCCTGACGATCTGACTTATGCGCACTGCCATGGCCGGCGACTTGCGCGACGAGTGGGGCGCCGCGCCCAACGCCTTCGGCATGGCAGCCACCCCGGGGCCCGACATATCTTCTGGTGGTAGGAGATCAGCTGGTCCGGGGGAACGGTCATGCACCTCAAGGATGGCACCGTCTATGTGGGCAAGGGCAAGAACATGTCTTCGCGCTGGTGGGGGTAATTTCGGCGTCAGAAGGAAAATGAAGAGGCTCGGATATACCCGCGACGACGTAGTCGGCGTCGACTACCGCCTTCCTGCGACTGGTCAGACCCTAGACGAGCTCGAAGGAGACACGTTTGAAGAGCTCGGCGGTAAGAAGAATCTCCGCACAACACCAACAATCCGCACGGTTATGGGAACAGGTGTTAGCGATCCACGGCAGTTGGCGATTATACGTCCTGGCGTCCGGGCGGTAAGCTGGATGCATGGCGACCCGACCGACCGTATTCTGGCGAGAAGGCATTGAAGAAGAGGCACGACAAGTCGCGTTCGGAGAGCTGAGAGTCGAATGGGTGGAAAAGGCGGAGATGTTTCCGGACTCGATGCTCTTGCAAACCGACAGGGCGCTGGAGACGTTCGAGAATCACGTCGCCAGCCTCGACGTGCCGTCAGACGAAGCCGTTCTCGCGATCGTCAGGACTGTCGTTCTCACGCTCAATGCGATCAATCGCGATCATGACGATGACGCCTATGCCACCGGTGAACGTGACCAGTTGTGCGCATACATCGATGAAGTGCTCGCGGAGGCAGGCGTCGATCTCGACGGACTGGCCGCACGTCGAGGAGTGCCCAGGAGCGATATCACTGACGAGTGGCGGACGTGGTGAGGCCCAGAACACGGTCACGGAGCGCGTAAGCCTCGTCCTCGTCCCTGGGCGCCATCGGAGTGCGAAGCTGAGATCGCTGACCAGCAGGACACGGACATCGTCAGGGACCATGCCCTCCAACTGGCCCATGGCTCAACCCGGACGGCCCGCCGGCGTGCGGGCTGACAGCTCTCACAGCTCCTCATCGCGCACGCGCTCTGTTTTCGAGGCCCAAGGAGCGCTGCAGTCTCAGCCGGAGCAACAGTCAAGATCTGTGGATCGTGAGTTCCTGGGCGGCTGTGGGGACGGGTGATTCTGTCGGACGTTCGACGAGTTCGCCGTCGATGAAGGTGGCGCCAGCGCGGACCCCCGCTGACCGAGCCAGCCGGTCACCGCGGCGATGGTATGACCCTCGACCTGGCGGAGCAGCCCCTGGCCGCCGGACGGATCCACGACGCCGGTATGTCGGCGATCCACTGCCGTGGCCCAGATGCCGGTGGCCTCCTCCAGCGCCCAGCGCAGGACGCCCGCGGCGGACCTCGTCAATGCCCAGCCTAGCGACCGGCATCGGCTGGACGGGCAGCACACGGCGGGCGTGCTCGGCGAACGCCGCCGACGCGATCGGCCGCATCAGCCGTGCGGGGATGAAGACGGTCCGCGGACGTCGCCCGGCGCGATGCCGAGCCTGTTCGGGGCCCGGTGATGCGGTATATCTGCAATCGGGCGCGGTGTTCTTCCGGCTTGGGTTCCCATGGTTGCCAGGGTTGGCCGTTTGGGGTTCGCGGCGTGTGAACCGCGCCGGGTTTGTTGGAGACCGGGTTACGTGGCTGGGGTGAGAGTAGCCGAGTTGATCTTTGTGCGGTAGAGGGTTTCGTATTCGGCGGGTGGAAGGTCTTGGCAGGCGCTGTGAAGGCGGCGGTTGTTGTACCAGTCGAACCCATTCCATGGTGGCGAGTTCGACGTCGTCCAGGCCCTTCCAGGGGCCGCGGCGGTGGATCAGTTCGGTCTTGTACAGCCCGATGGTGCTCTCGGCCAGCGCGTTATCGTAGCTTTAACCGGCTAATAGCCCCGGTTGCCGGCGTTGGCCGGTTAACGCTTTCAGCCGACCCGAGTAGCGAGTCGCCGGAGCTGCTCTTCGTGGTGTCGGACGCGAGCGGCGATGGCTTCCAAGGCGGTGTGGAGGGTGTGGATCTCGTCCAGGAGGCCGGTGAGGGTGCCGTTGGTGGCGGAGCGGTGACGGTTCTCCTCGATGACGGCGCGGAGAGTGGCACTGCGGTAGAGGGTGGTGCGGCCTAGCCCGGTGAGATTGGCGACGGCGGTGAAGGTGACGGGTTGGCCGTTGCGGTGGAGTTGAGCGCATGCCCGCTCGACGCGGTGGAGGGTGTCGCTGCTGGTCATCCGGCGTGGGCCTCGCTGATCAGGTGGTCGAGTCGGGTGATGAGTCGCCGGTGTCGTTCGGCTTCGGCGATCCAGCCTCGATTCTCGGCGTCCTGGGCGAGCGCGTCTGCGTCGACACGCTGGGCGGCGAGGATGGGCAGCGAGCTGGGTTCGGTGTGGAAGCTGGGGCAGTGTT